>JBHEPC010000129.1:0-4440 GCA_046260475.1 Candidatus Krumholzibacteriia bacterium
GCGCGCCTGTGGGACGACGGCGTCCTGGACCCGGTGCAGACCCGCGACGTGCTGGGCCTGGGCCTGGCCATGTCCCTGAACGCCCCCATCGAACCGGTGCGCTACGGCGTGTTCCGGATGTAGGCCGGCCAAGGAGGAACGATGCCGCTGCGGCAGCAGATGCAGGGCCGCGTCCTGGTGCTGACCCTCGACGACCCGGACGTGCGCAACGCCCTCGACGGCGCGGCGATGGCCGAGCTGCGCGACCTGTTCGAGTCCCTGGCGGCGCGCGAACCGCTGCCGCCGGACGGCCGGGCGGCCGACTGCGGGCCCCGCGGCGCGCTCCGTCCCCACGCCGTGGTGCTGCGGGCCACGGGCGACGTCTTCTGCGCCGGCGCCCACCTGGGCGAGATGCGGCGCCTGGGCCAGGCCGGCTACGCCACCAACCTCTCGGCGGCCCTGGACATGGGCGCGATGTTCCGCGCCGTGCGCAACTTCCCCGGGCCCGTGCTGGCCCGGGTCCAGGGTCCCGCCTTCGGCGGGGGCGTCGGCCTGGTCGCGGCCTGCGACCTGGTGGTGGCCGCGCCGCGGGCGCGGTTCGCCTTCACCGAGGTGCGCCTGGGCCTGGTGCCCGGCGTGATCGCGCCCCTGGTGATCGAGCGCATCGGCCCGGCGGCCGCCCGCGCCGCGTTCCTGGACGGCGAGCCCCTGGACGCGGCCGCGGCCCTGCGCCTGGGCCTGATCGACCGGCTGGCGGTGGCGGACGAGGCCCTGGACGAGGCCGTCGAGGGCACGGTGGGCGCGCTCCTGGCGGGCGGTCCGGCCGCCCTGGGGCAGGTCAAGAGCCTGGTGGACGGGGTCACGACCTTGGGGTTGGGCCGCAGCGCGGAGCTGTGCGCCCGCATGATCGCCCAGGCCCGCACCGGCGCCGAGGGCCAGGCCGCCCTGGCGGCGTTCGCCGACCGCCGGCCCGCGCCCTGGGCCGTGCCGGAACCGTGGCGCCTGCCGCCGCTGCCGGCCGGGGAGGCGCCATGACCGCCATCGGTCCCATCACCCGGATCCTGGTGGCCAACCGGGGCGAGATCGCCGTGCGGGTGATCCGCGCCTGCCGCGAGCTGGGCATCGCCACGGTGGCGGTGGCCTCCGAGGCCGATGCCGCGGCCATGCACGCCCAGTTGGCGGACGAAATGGTGGTCATCGGACCACCTGAGCCCGCCCTCAGCTACCTGGACACCGACCGGATCCTCGAGGCGGCCCGGCACACCGGCGCCGACGCCGTCCACCCCGGCTACGGTTTCCTGGCCGAGAATGCCGCCTTCGCCCGCGCTTGCGCCGCGGCGGGCCTGGTCTTCATCGGGCCCGCGCCCGAGACCATCGACGCCATGGGGGAGAAGACCGCGGCCCGGGCCCTGATGCAGCAGGCCGGGGTGCCGGTGGTGCCGGGAGGCCTGCTGCCCCGGCCGGACGCGGACGGCAATCTGGACCCGGCGGCGGTGCAGCAGGCCGCCGCCGCGGTGGGCTTCCCCCTGATGGTCAAGGCGGCCTTCGGCGGCGGCGGCAAGGGCATGCGCCTGGTGCGCGACCCCGGCGCCGTGGCGGCCGCCTGCGCGGCGGCGGCCCGGGAGGCCCTCAAGGCCTTCGGCGACGGCAAGATCTACCTGGAAAAATTCATCGAGCGGCCCCGCCACGTGGAGTTCCAGATCTTCGGCGATCGCCACGGCAGCGCGGTGCACCTGTTCGAGCGGGAATGCTCGGTGCAGCGGCGCCACCAGAAGATCATCGAGGAGACGCCCTCGCCGGCGCTGACGACCGACCTGCGCGAGCGCATGGGGCAGGCGGCGGTGGCCGCGGCCCGGGCCGTCGGCTACGTGGGCGCCGGCACGGTGGAGTTCCTGCTGGGCGCCGACGGGCGCTTCCACTTCCTGGAGATGAACACCCGCCTGCAGGTGGAGCACCCGGTGACCGAACTGGTCACGGGCCAGGACCTGGTGCGGGCCCAGATCCGCGTGGCCGAGGGCCATCCCCTGCCCTGGCGCCAGGAGGACCTGTCCACCCGGGGCCACGCCCTCGAGTGCCGGATCTACGCCGAGGACCCGGAGCAGGGGTTCATGCCCTCGCTGGGCGTGCTGGCGGATCTGGCCGAACCGGCGGGACCGGGCGTGCGCATCGACACCGGGGTGCGTGCGGGCGACGAGATCTCCATGCACTACGACCCGCTGATCGCCAAGCTCAGCGTCCACGCCGCCGACCGGCCGGCCGCCATCGCCCGGGCGCGGGCCGCGCTGCGCGGCTACGCGGTGCTGGGGGTGGCCACCAACGTGGAGTACCTGGACGCCATCCTGGCCGACCCGGCCTTCGCGGCGGGGGACCTGCACACGGGTTTTCTGGAGGAGCGGCTGGCGGACTGGCGCAGCGGGCGCGCCGCCGACGCGGACCTGGCCCTGGCCCTGGCCGCGGTGGCCGAGCACGAGCGGCGGCGCCAGGGGTCCGGGGCCGCCGGGCCGGCGGCCGACGCCGCGGCCCCGGCGGGGCCGTGGGAGCGCCTGGGCCGGTTCCGCCTGGGCGGACTGGACTGAGACCGAGGCGGCGGGTCCCGGGGCCCGCCGGAAGGAGAGGACGTGCTGCTGCATCTGCGCGACGACGACGGCGACCACGCGGTGGCGGTCGTGCGCCAAGGCGGGCGCTGGCTGGTGACCATCGACGGCCGGGAGCACGAGCTGCAGGCCGGACCCGACGGCGCCGGCGGCTGGCTCGTGGTCTGGCAGGGCGGCCGCCGGCGGCTGCGGACCGCGGCCCGCGGCCAGGACCGCTTCGTCTTCGCCGACGGCCGCACCCACCACCTGCAGCTGGTCGACCCGGACCAGGAGGGCGCCGCGCAGGCGGACCCGGCCGGCCCGGTCCTGCGGGCCGGCATGCCGGGCAAGGTGGTCCGCGTGCTGGCGGCCGTCGGGGACCGGGTCGAAGCCGGCCGGCCCCTGGTCATCCTGGAGTCCATGAAGATGGAGACCGAACTGGCGGCCGCCGTGGCAGGCACCGTGGCCCGGGTGCACGTGGCCGACGGGCAGGTGGTGGCCCAGGGCGATCCCCTGGTGGACGTGGCGCCGGACACCGACGCCGACGACGGCGCCGCCGCACCGAAAGACGGCGCATGAAGGTCCTCTTCGTCTGCACCGCCAACGCCTGCCGCAGCCAGATGGCCGAGGCCTGGGCCCGGACGCTGTTCCCTGGCGGCTGGACCGCCGCCAGCTGCGGCCTGTTCCCCCACCCGGTGTCCGAGCGCGCCCGCTGGGTGATGCAGGAGGCCGGCCTGGGCATGGAGGGGCAGGCATCCAAATCGTTCGCCGAGGTGGACCTCGACGCCTTCGACCTGGTGGTCAGCCTCAGCGAGGAGGCCGGCCGCTACCTGCCCCCGCTGCGGGATCCGCGCCGCCACGTGCGGGTGCCGGTGGACGATCCGGTCGCCGCCACCGGCACTCCCGAACAGGTGCGCGAGGCGTTCCGGACCGGGCGCGACCGGATCCGGGCCATCGTCCAGGGCGTGGTCGAGGGCCGCCTGCGCGCCGCCCCCGGGGATGGGGGCGCGGACCCCACCTCCTGAGTTATCCCCACAGCCCCCAGAGCCCTCCTTGAGTGGTTTAATCGTCTTTCCTTGAACAAGATAGCAATAATGGTCCTTGTGGAGCTGGAAATCCTGAAACCGCCCGGAGGGTTGGCACGCGGCCTGGGCAAGGATTTCGTAAAAAGTTTTCGAGAGGCGGTTGACGGCCGCAAACCGCGCCTAATCGGCCATCCGCACCGCCCTCCCGCAGCGACCGGATTGCTCGGCGGCCGAACCCGGAAATATTCTTTTGCGGGCCCCCGCCGCCGGGCGATATCGTGCGGGGTCTCCCACAAGGGACAGTGGTCACGTGGCCAATCGCCCCCTAGATGTTGGGGTAATGGGACTGCATAGAACATCAACCCCGGGCGCACGCATTCTCAAGGACCGGATGCGGGAACCAGGGGCAGGACCAAGGCCGGCCGGGCAGGCGCACGACATGGCAGGAGATATCCTGTCTCCGCGCCCAGACGGATCTGGGAAAGGAGAACGCTCATGACCGATCGCATCGACAAGGAGAAGCTGCAGGCGGCGGGGGACGGGGTCCTCTTCGGGGACCGGGAGCAGGCCGTGCGGGCGCCGTTGCGCGCCGAGCGGACGGCCGCGGCGGCGGCCCGCCTCGGGGGCGAGCCCCGGGTCGAGCCGCGGCCCGAGGCCGGGCACCCGGCGCAGGGCCTGACCATCGAGCGCCGCTTCACGGTCGAGGGTGTGCACCCCTTCGACGCCATCGCCTGGGAACAGCGCACCGCGATCATCGCCAACGACAAGGGCGAGACGCTGTTCCGCCAGGACGACTGCGAGATCCCGCGGTCCTGGACCCAGCTGGCCACCAACGTCGTGGTCTCGAAGTACTTCAGGGGCGG
>JBHEPC010000130.1:0-7763 GCA_046260475.1 Candidatus Krumholzibacteriia bacterium
CGCGGCCAGGGCCTCGGGACCGAACAGCCCGCGGCCCAGCCCGGACTGGTTGCTCAGCCCGACCAGGCGGAATCCCGCGGCCCGCGCCCGCGCCATGGCCGCCGCGGCTCCCGGCACCAGCACCACCTGCTCCGGATCGTCCAGGTAGCCCCGGTCCTCGATGACGACGCCGTCCCGGTCCAGGAACAGCACCGGGCCGCGGGGCAGCGCCGCAGCGGGCTCGCGCCAGACGGTCACGGCATCTCCTTCCCGGCGGCAGCGACCAGGGAGTCCACCGCCTCCAGCACCACGTCCGCACCGATAGTCTCGAGGCAGAAACGCTCCTGATTGCAGGTGCGGCGGAAGCACGGCCGGCAGGGGAAGCCGTCCGCCGCGAGGGGGCGCACCCGCGGTCCCAGGGGGGCGGTCCAGGCCGGATCGGTCGAGCCGAACAGGCCCACCGTGGGCACGCCCAGGGCCCCGGCCAGGTGCATCAGCCCGCTGTCGTTGCCCACGAAGGCCTCGGCCCGGCGCAGCAGCGTCGCCGCCTCGGCCACCGTCGTCCGCCCCACCAGGTCCACGATGCCGGCCGGCCCCGCCGTCCCGGGGCGCCAGGGTCCGGCGCAGCGCTCCCGCAGGGCGGCCGCGAAGCCGGCGGCGCCGCTGTCGCCCAGCAGGACCAGGCGCACGCCCCGCGCGCCCACGGCCAGATCCACAAATCGGGCCGCGTTGGCCACCGGCCACACCTTCGCCTCGCCGTAGGTGGTGCCCGGCGCCAGGACCCACAAGGGCGGCCCCGGGCCCGGGTCGGCCGCCGGGGACGCGGTGCAGCCGGGCAGCAGGCCCCAGCCCCGCTCCCGCTCAGGGTCGCCCGGTTTCAGCCCGCAGGCCGCCAGGGCGCGGTCCCCCAGGTCCAGCAGCTCGTCGCCGTGGTGGCGCTCGCCCCGGATCGGCCGGCGCAGCGCGCCGCTCAGCAGGAAACGGCGCCCGTCACCGCGGTAGCCGATGCGCAGGGGCACCCCCGCCAGCCGGGAAACCAGGGCGGCCCGCAGGGAAGGCGGGCCCAGCACCACCGCGTCGGCACCCACCCGCCGCAGCTGCGCGGCCAGGCGGCCGAGGCCGCGCACTCCGGCATGCCGGCCCGGGCGCTCAACTTCGACCACCGCAGCCAGGCGGGGATCCCCGGCAAAGAGCGGGGCCCACGCCCGCCGCACCGCCAGCTGCACCGCCGGCCCGCGGCCGCGCCCGTCGTGGGCCGCCGCCAGCCGCGACAGCAGGGGCGAGGCCATGACCACGTCCCCCAGCCAGTTGGGCGCCAGCACGAGGATCACCGGGCTGCGACCGGTCTCATCCATCGACGTCCGGAGCGGTCCCGTCGTCGGGGCCGGCGTCCGCCGGTGCGGGCGGATCGGCCGGTGCGGGCTGGTCCGCCGGCGTGGTCTCCACCGTCGGGGCGAGCACCGTGGTCGGCCGCCCGGTGCGGCCGCCGGTGACGGCCTCCACCGCTTCCATCAGGGTTTCGATGTCGACCTTCTCGCCGCTCGCGACGTCCAGCACCCGGGCGCGGGCCCTGCCCACAGGCCGGTAGCAGGGGTCCTCGTCCTCGCCGAAGAGGGCCACGGTGGGCACGCCCATGGCCACGGCGAAGTGCATCAGGTCGGTGTTGCCGCCGAGGAAGAGGTCGCACTGGGAGGCGATCAGCATCATGTCCATCAGGGTCGCCCGGGGCAGCCCCAGGGGAGTCTCGGGCAGGCGCGCGGTGAAGCGGTCCAGCCGCTCGCGGTCGGCCGGATCGGCCAGCGGGATAACCTTGCAGACCAGCTGGGTCGCCAGCTGCCGCACCAGGAACTGCAGATTCTCCGGGGCGAAGGCGTGGCCGCCCTTGGAGACGCCCGGATCGATGCCCACCAGCAGGTGGTCGGGGTTCGGCTTGTGGAAGTGCACCTGTTGGGCCATGTGGCGCAGGCGGTCACCGGGCAACGGCCAGCGGGGTTTCAGCTCCGCAGCCGCGAAGCCCAGGAAGGGCGCCACCGTGGTCATGCGGTCGCCGTAGTAGCCGCCGGCGTCCGGCGGGCGCCGCACCTCGAAGTTCACCGCCGGCCAGTTGTCCGCGTGGCTGGGCCCCAGGCGCAGAGGGGCACCGCTGGCCAGAGCGCCCAGCTCGAGCCGCGGGTGCGGCTGGAAGGACATGACCACCGCCACGTCGTAGTGCCCCGCCCCGAGCTTGCGCAGCAGCGAGCCGTAGGCCGGGCGCCACGGGTTCAGCTGCCCCTCCCGGTAGACCACGCAGTGGTGCGCCAGGCCGCTCTGGGCCACCAGGTCCACGTGCGACTCCGGCACCAGGAAATCCATGGCCGCACCCGGATGCCGGCGCTTGTAGGCGGTCAGCAGCGGCGCGTGGAAGACCAGGTCCGCCAGGTCGCCGCTGTCGATGCAGAGCACGCGCGACTCGGCTCCCAGGGCCCCGGGCAAGGTGAACGCCGCGTCCTGCCCCCGCTTGACGAAAGGCCGCATGAGGGTGGTGATCAGCGTGCTCTCGGCCACGGGCCCCCGCTCACTTGCCGGCCCCGGCGAGCACGCCGGGGAAGATGGTGTTCCAGACCTGGTCCACGTGGGCGACGGGCACGAAGGAGACCGCCTCGCGGACCTCGTCGGGGATGTTCTCCAGGTCGACCTCGTTGGCCGCGGGGATGATGACGGTGCGGATGCCGGCCCGGTGGGCGGCGAGCACCTTCTCCAGCAGCCCGCCGATGGGCAGCACCGCCCCGGTCAGGGTGATCTCGCCGGTCATCGCCGTGCGCCGGTCGACGGCCTTCTTCAGCAGCATCGAGAGCAGCACCGAGGCCATCGCGATGCCGGCGCTGGGGCCGTCCTTGGGGATGGCGCCGGCCGGCAGATGGATGTGGATGTCCCGCTCGGCGAAGAACGGGGCGAACTCGGCCATCATGCCGAAGCGGTTGCGCAGGTAGCTGTAGGCCGCGGCGGCCGACTCCTGCATGACGCTGCCCACCTGGCCGGTGAGCTTGAGGTTGCCGTGCCCGCCCGGCAGGGAAAGGCCCTCGATGTAGAGGATCTTGCCGCCCACCTGGGTCCAGGCCAGGCCGGTGACCACGCCCACGGCCAGGCGCGAGCGCAGCCGGTCCTCCGAGTAGCTGGGCGAGCCCAGGAAGTCGTGGAGGTTCTTCGCGCCGACGCTCTGGCGCTTCGGCTTCCCCTTGGCCACGTCGGTGGCCACCTTGCGGCAGACGGCGCCGATCTCCCGTTCGAGGTTGCGCACGCCCGCCTCGCGGGTGTGGAACTCGATGATGGCCATCAGGCCGGCGTCGGTGAAGCGGATGTGCCTGCTCGCCAGCCCGTTGGCGTCCACCTGCCGCGGCACCAGATAGCGCTTGGCGATCTGCAGCTTCTCCAGGTTGGTGTAGCCCGGCAGCTGGATCACCTCCATGCGGTCCAGCAGCGGGCGCGGGATCGTGTCCAGCATATTGGCCGTGGTGATGAACATGGTCTTCGAGAGGTCGAACGGCAGGGTCAGGTAGTGGTCGGTGAACTCGCTGTTCTGCTCCGGGTCCAGCACCTCCAGCAGGGCGCTGGCCGGATCGCCGCGGAAGTCCTGGCCCAGCTTGTCGATCTCGTCCAGCATGATCAGCGGGTTGTTGGTGCCGCACTCCTTGATGCCGTGGATGATGCGCCCGGGCATGGCGCCCACGTAGGTGCGCCGGTGCCCGCGGATCTCCGCCTCGTCCCGCATGCCGCCCAGGGAGAAGCGGAAGAACCTGCGCCCCACCGCTTCGGCGATGCTGCGGCCCAGGGAGGTCTTGCCCACGCCGGGAGGGCCCGCCAGGCAGAGGATGGGTCCGCGGTGGTCCTGCTTGAGCTTGCGCACCGCCAGGTACTCGATGATGCGCTCCTTGACGTCCTCGAGGCCGAAGTGGTCGCGCTCGAGGATCCGCTCGGCGCGCACGAGGTCCAGGATGTCCTGGCTGGAGACGTGCCAGGGCAGGTCCAGCAGCCAGTCCACGTAGGTCTTGCTGACGGTGTACTCGCTCGCGCCCGGGGACATGCGCGTCAGGCGGTCGTACTCGCGCTCGCAGGCGGCCTTGACCCGTTCGGGCAGGTCGGCGTCGGCGATGCGCTCGGCCAGCTCGTCCAGCTCCACCGAACCCTCGTCGGCGTCGCCCAGTTCCCGCTGGATGGCCTTCAGCTGCTGCCTGAGGTAGTACTCGCGCTGGTCCTTGTCGATGGACTTGCGCACGCTCGACTGCAGCTTCTGCCCCAACTCGAGCACGTCCAGCTCCCGCATCACCAGCTTCGAGAGCACCTGCAGGCGCTTGCGCGGCGAGGCCTCCTCGAGGATCTGCTGCTTCTCCTCCACGTCGATGTCCAGGTTGGTGGCGATCAGGTCGGCCAGGCGCCCGGGGTCGTCGATGTTCATGACGACGACCTTCAGCTCCTCGCTCAGCGATTCGCTGGCATCGATGATCTTCATGAAGTTGTTGGCCACGCCGCGCATGTAGGCCAGGGTGCGCGAATCGTCCTGGTGCTCCTCGGGGATCAGCTCCACCTTCGCCCGCATGTAGGGCTCGTCGCTGACGAACTCGCGGATGCGGCAGCGGGCGACGCCCTGGCCCAGCAGGCGCATGCTGCCGTCGGGGAAGCGCAGCATCTTCTGGATCTTGACCGCGGTGCCCACCTGGTAGACGAGGTCGCGGTCGGCGATCTCCTCGTCGTCCTCGTCCTCGTCCACCGTGCGCTGGGCGAAGGCGCCGAGAATCTTGTCGCCGGCCAGGCAGTCGTCGGCCAGGCGCACCAGGTTGGCGTCGCTCAGCACCAGCGGCACCATCATCGCCGGGAAGATGACCGCCTCGCTGATCGGGAGCACGGGGATCTCGGCGGGCAGCTCGATCTCGCCGCGCTCGTCGCGCCCGGAAACTTCGCGGTCGGTGTCCGCCATGCGGCTTGCTCCTTCGGTGGTGGCCCGGCTCCCGCGCCGGTCAGCGGTCGATGGCGATCTGGCGGCCACCGGTGCGGCGCTCGCCGCCCTTCTGGAACGTGACGTACAGGAATCCGTTGCGGTAGACGGCGCGGGCGCTGCCCGGGTCGACGGGCACGTTCAAGGGGACCCGCCGCGAGAAGGGCCCCACGCTGATCTCCATCTCGTGGAAATGCTTCTTGCCCGGGACGGAGGTGTCCTGGCGGATGCCCCGGACCAGCAGGCTGCGGGCGTCGGCCAGGACCTCGATCCGCGCGGGGTCCAGGCCGGCCAGGTCCATCTGCACGACGAAGGAGTCCTCGGTCTCGTACGCGTCGGTGGCCGGGCGCCAGCAGAGTTCGGCGTCGGCGGGCAGCGAGCCGCCCCGCTGCGCGTACGAGGTGACAAGGATCTCGAAGATCTCCTCGGCGTCGCCCATCCTGTCCCGACGGCTCATGGCGGGGTCCACTCCGGTGCACGGGTCCGCATGCGTTCGTGTGGACGGTATGCTAACCACCGGGCACGGGGGCGTCAACACAAGGCACGCCAGCGGGGTGCGCGGGTCAGAAGCGCCGCAGCACGCCGATCACCACGCCCTGGATCCGCACGCGCTCCTCCGGCAGGACCAGGACCGGCACCGCGGGGTTGGCCGGCTGCAGGCGCACGCGGCCGCCGCTTTCCCGGTGGTACTGCTTGAGAGTGACCGATTCGCCGTCCACCAGGGCGATCACCGTCTCGCCGTTGCGGGCGGTCTCGCGGGCCTCGACCACCACGGTGTCCCCGTCGCGGATCTGCTCATCGATCATCGAGTCGCCCCGGACCCGCAGGGCGTAGGTGCGGCCCTTGCCCAGCCACTGCTCCGGCAGGGCGATCTCCTCCTGCTCGGCCACCGCCTCGATGGGCAGCCCCGCCGCCACGGTGCCCAGCAGGGGGACCGTGACCACGCCGGCGCCATCGTCGACGACCGCCAGGTCCCGGCTGGCGTTGCGCCGCTGGCGCTTGAGATAGCCCTTGTCCACCAGATGGGCCACGTGCTTGTGCACCGTCGCCACCGAGGACAGGCCGAAACGGGCGCCGATCTCCTGCAGGGTGGGCGCGTAGCCGCGCTCCTGCGCGTACTCGGTGATGTAGGCCAGGATCTCGGCCTGGCGCGGGGTCAGACCCATGGTCGCCTCCTGCGTGGGTGCCTTGCCGGAGCCGGGCGGTCCGGCGGCGCGGCGGCCGCCGGACCGCTCCGGGAGCGGATGCCCCTACGATAGACGAAAACAGGGCGAAATGCCAAGGAGAAATCCGGGCGAAAGCGTCAGAGCGCCGCGGCGGCCGCCGCTACCCGGGGCCCCAGGGGCCGGACCGCACCGTGGGCCAGGAAGGACTCGGTCTCCGCGGCGCCCCAGCGCAGGGCCGCGGCGAAGGCCGCGCCCCCGGCCAGGGCGAAGGCGTAGCCCGCGTGGAAGGCGTCCCCGGCGCCGGTGGTGTCCACCGCCTCGACCAGGAAGGCCGGCACCGCGAAGGGTTCGCCCCCGGCCAGGGCGAGGACCCCGTCCGCACCGAAGGTCATCGCCACCCGCGCCGGGCCTTCCGCCCGCAACGCGCGCAGGGCGGCCGCCGGCTCCGGCCGGCCCGTGTAGGCCGGGGCGAAGACCGCCGACGAAATCACGTCGGTGCACAGCGGCACCAGCTCCCGCGAGCCCTCGCGCACCGAGCCGGCGTCCATCACCACCGGCAGGCCTAGCCGCCGCGCCTGGCGGGCCAGGACGACGGAGGCCGCCGGTTCGTGACCGTCCACGTACAGCAGGTCGCAGCCGGCGAGGGCGGCGGCGGGGTCGGCCGGAGGCGGCAGGGGCGGCACTCCGCCCCGGGACCAGAGGATGGTGCGGCTGCCGTCGGTCGGGTCGACCAGGATGACCGCCTTGGCGCTCTCGACTCCAGGCAGGACGGGGCAGGCGCCGGTGTCGACCCCGGCCGCCGCCAGCTCGCGGCGCTGCAGGCGGCCGGCCTCGTCGTCGGTCAAGGGGCTGAGCAGGCGCACCGCCGCCCCCAGCCGTGCCAGCGCCACCGCCGCCGTGGCCGCCGGCCCGCCCCCGCCCAGGCGGATGGGCGGCACCTCCAGCTTCGTGTCCGGTCGCGGCAGGCCCGCCACCGCCACGGTGACGTCGAAGGCGTTGTAACCCACGACCAGGATGCGGGGCACGCCGCTCACCCCCCGGTTGCCCCCGGCCGCGGCCGCGTGCTAGCCTGCACAAGGAGACGGAGGCCGCCCCGGCGGCGCGGCCCTTCCCTGCCCGAAAGGATCATCATGGGTTCCTGCCTCTTCTGCGGCATCGCCGCCGGCGAGATCCCTTCGACCCAGGTCTACGCCGACGACGAATTCCTCGCCTTCAGGGACATCGACCCCAAGGCCCCGGTCCACGTCCTGGTCATCCCCCGGCGGCACGTCGCCGCGGTGCGGGACCTCGGCGCCGAGGACCAGGACCTGGCCGGGCGCCTGCTCCTGGTGGCGGCCCGCGTGGCCGCCGCCGAGGGCCTGGCCGAGCGGGGCTACCGCCTTGTCGTCAACTGCGGCGACGAGGGCGGGCAGACGGTCCCCCACCTGCACCTGCACCTGCTGGGCGGCCGCCCCCTGCGCTGGCCGCCGGGCTGACCGCCGGCCTCAGGCCACGGTGTAGATCCCACGCCCGGCACGCTTGACCGCCTTGCTGGTGGACAGGGTGCGCCGCAGCACGTTGTCGAAATTGCCGGCCTTCGTGCGGAAGAGCTTGCCGTCCACGATGGCCGCGTAGAGGTCCTTGAACGGCAGCGTCCCGCCGGCCCGCTC
>JBHEPC010000345.1:0-6580 GCA_046260475.1 Candidatus Krumholzibacteriia bacterium
AGGCGCCCAGGTTCTTGCCGGGGTAGAAGCTGTAGCAGGCCACCTTGCCGAAGCTGCCCGCCTTGCGGCCCTTGTAGACGGCGCCGTGGCTCTGGGCGCAGTCCTCGACCACCAGCAGGCCGTGCTTGTCGGCGATGGCCATGATGAGGTCCATGTCCGCCGGCTGGCCGTACAGGTGCACCGGCACGATGGCCCGGGTCCGCGGCGTGATGGCGGCCGCGATCTTCGCCGGATCGAGGGTGTAGGTCACCGGGTCGCAGTCCACGAACACCGGCGTGGCGCCGGTCCAGGAGATGCCCTCGGCGGTGGCGATGAAGGTGTTGGCGGCGGTGATGACCTCGTCGCCGGGCCCGAAGCCCAGGGCCTTCATGGCCAGGAAGAGGGCGTCGGTGCCGTTGGCCACGCCGACGCAGTGCTTGCGCCCGGTGTAGGCGGCGAACTCGGCCTCGAAGCCGCGGGCGTTGACGAACGCGCAGCTTTCGAGGACCTGGCCGATGGCGGCGTTGACCTCGTCCTTGATGCTCCGGTACTGGGCCTTCAGATCGACGAATTGCACGTTCATGCCGTCCACTCCCGGTCAGGTCGTCCGCCGGCGGGATCGCGCCGGCGCGTGCGGAGAGCGGGCGCACCCCGCCTCCCAAATATGGTTCGCCGCATGGAATCGTCCAAGTTGGAAAGCGGTTAAGCTCTTTCAATGGGCCGGGGTGCCCCGGCCGGCCCCGGGGGCGGCCCGCGGCGGCCCTCGCCCCCGGCCCCGGCCTGTGCTACCTTCGGGGCCTGTCGCCCCCTGCACCCCGGACCGGATGGTTGCCCCCATGAAGAGCATCCTGGCGATTTGGGCGTCCCTCGTCCTGGCGGCCGGCACCGCGGCCGCCGCCGCGGGGCCCGTGCCCGTGGCCGGCACGAAAGAGGCCAAGCCCGGGTTCCTGCCCGCGGCGCCCCTGCGCACGACCTTCGACTGCGCGGGCCGCGACACCCTGATCCTGGCCCCCGGCCTGGTCGACACCCTGCGGGACGACACCACCGGCGGCCCCTCCCTCCTGGACGCCTACGCCTGCGTTCCCTGGGCCGAGACCGGCCCCGAGCACATCTACCGCCTGGAAGTCACCCAGGAGCTGGACTTCTGGGCCGGCCTGCGGGACCTGGCCCCGGACCTGGACCTGGACCTGTTCCTGCTCGACGGCTGCGACACCGACGCCTGCCTGATCGGCCAGAACACCGAACTGGGCGCCCGGCTTGTGCCCGGCACCTACTGGCTGATCGTCGACGGGGCCGCGGGCCCCGGCGTGGTCACCGCCGGTGCCTACACCCTGGCCCTGGAAGCCCGCTACCCCGGCCTGCTGCCCGAAATCTGCGACGGCAGCCTGGCCGAGCCGATGGTCTGCACCGTGGGCGGCGGCATCGAAGCCGGCGGCACCCTGTTCGGCCAGCCGGACCTGCTGCGCAGCCACCCCTGCAACCCTTTCCTGGCCCGGGGCGGCGAGGTCTGGTACGCGGTCACCCTGCTGCCGGGGCAGGCCCTGTCCGTCAACATGCCCACGGTGGCGGCCGGGCTGGACGCCGTGCTGTGGCTGTTCGGCAGCTGCGGGCCCGAGGCCGCGTGCCTGGCCGTGGCCGACGAGGAGCTGACCGGGGTGTCCGAATCCCTCTTCTGGCAGAACCCCGAGGCGCAGACGGTGACCGTCTGGCTGGGGGTGGACGCGGCCCGCGCGCCGGCTGACGCGGAGGCGGGCGCGTTCACGCTGGCCATCACCTGCGGCAGCGAGGTGCCGGCCGAGCGGACGCCCTTCGGGTCGGCGCGGGCCTTGTTCCGGTAGGGCCGGGGGTTGACCGGGACGGTCCCCCGGCTTAGCATTCGCTCCGCCACGGAGGCAGGGTCCGGCCCGCCCGTATGCACCCGGATTTCCGAGCGAAATACCCGTCCGCCCGACGCGATCGACCACGGAAGGTGACCGCCCATGGCCGCACCCCGGACCCCGCGCACCCCCAAGCCGCGCACACCTAAGACCGCCCAGACCATGGCCGCGGGCCAGCGCGAGATCTCCATCAGCGAGTTCTTCACCAAGAACCGCCACCTGTTGGGCTTCGACTCGCCGGCCAAGGCCCTGCTGACGGCCATCAAGGAGGCCGTCGACAACTCCCTGGACGCCTGCGAGGAGGCGGGCATCCCGCCCCGGCTGTTCGTGGAGATCCGCCCCGACCGGCCCGCCAAGCTGGGCCTGGAGCTGACCAGCGTCGAGGAGCCCGACGCCGAGCGGGGCGGCAACGGCGCCAAGGGCAAGGCAGGCGGCCGCAGCGGCAACGGCACCAGCCGGGACGAGCGCTACCGCATCATCGTCGAGGACAACGGCCCGGGCATCGTGCCGGCCCAGATCCCCCGCATCTTCGGCAAGTTGTTGTACGGCTCCAAGTTCCACAGCCACAAGCAGAGCCGCGGGCAGCAGGGCATCGGCATCTCGGCGGCCGGCATGTATGGCCAGTTGACCACCGGCGAGCCGGTGACCATCTACAGCCGCATCGCCCCCGACCAGCCCGCCCACCGGGTGCGCCTGGTCCTGGACATGAAGAAGAACGAGCCCAACATCATCTCCGACGAGCAGACCGTCTGGGAGAAGGACCACGGCACCCGCATCGAGATCACGCTGACCGGCAGCTACAAGCGCGGCCAGCACTCGGTGGACACCTACCTGCAGCAGACGGCCATCGCCAACCCGCACCTGCACCTGACCTACAAGGACCCCAAGGGCGACCTTTTCGAGTACCCCAACGCGACCAGCGAGATGCCGGTGGAGGCCCGCGAGATCCAGCCCCACCCCTACGGCGTCGAGTTGGGCGCGCTGGCGCAGATGCTGGCCGACACCAAGTGCCGCAACCTCTCCTCGTTCCTGAAGGAGGAGTTCTGCCGCGTCGGCCCCAAGACCGCCGACCAGATCCTCGAGACCGCCGGGCTGCCCGAGCGCAAGAACCCGAAGAAGCTGGTGCAGGACGACATCCAGAAGCTGCTGGACGCCATCGAGGTCACGAAGATCCCCGCCCCGCCCACGGACTGCCTCTCGCCCATCGGCGAGGAGCTGGTGATGGCGGGCCTCAGGACCGGCGTCGAGGCCGACTTCTACACCTCGGTCACCCGCCCGGCGGCCGTCTACCGGGGCAACCCCTTCCAGATCGAGGTGGGCCTGGCCTACGGCGGCCAGCTGCCCGGCGACGAGCTGGCCAAGGTCATGCGCTTCGCCAACCGGGTGCCGCTGCTGTACCAGGCCTCGGCCTGCGCCATCCACAAGGCGATCCTCACCAGCAACTGGCGCAGCTACGGCCTGCAGCAGAGCCGGGGCGCCCTGCCCTCGGGGCCGCTGGTGATCCTCGTGCACATGGCCTCGGTGTGGGTGCCGTTCACCAGCGAGTCGAAGGAGGCGGTGGCCCACTACCCGGAGATCGTCAAGGAGATCAAGCTGGCTTTGCAGGAAGCCGGCCGCCGGCTGCAGCGGCACATCAACCGCCGCCTCAGGGAGAAGGACGCCTTCAAGAAGCAGAGCTACATCCAGAAGTACATCCCCCACATCGGGGATGCCCTGCAGGAGATCCTGCTGCTCTCGGACCCGGAGCGCGAGGAGGTCATCACCGTGCTGACCGACACCCTCGAGCGCAGCCGCAAGCTCTAGGAAGGACCCGGCCATGGCCGACACCGCCGCCCGCTACGCCCGTTTCCTGCAGCTCGTGCACGAGGTGCACGACCTGGGCAGCGCCATGGGCCTGCTCGAGTGGGACCAGGAGATCATGATGCCGCCCCGGGGCGTCCAGGGCCGCGCCCGGGTGCGCGCCACCGTGGCCGCGCTGATGCACGACCGCATGGTCGATGAGGAGTTGGGCGGGCTCACCGCCGAGCTGGGCGCCGATCCCGGCGCCCTCGACCCCTGGGCCCGGGCCAACCTGCGCGAGCTGAAGCGCCAGCGCGACCGCGCGGTGAAGGTGCCGCGGCAGCTGGTGGCCGACCTGGCGCGCGAGGGGTCGCTGGCCCAGCAGGCCTGGGTCGAGGCCCGCAGCAAGGACGACTGGCCCCGCTTCGCCCCCCACCTGGCCCGCCTGGTGGACCTCAAGCGCCGGGAGGCCCAGGCCGTCGGCTACGCGACCGAGCCCTACGACGCCCTGCTGGACGAGTACGAGCCGGGCGCCCGCGCAGCCGACCTGGCGCAGCTGTTCGCGCAGCTGCGTGACGGCCTGGTGCCCATCCTGGACGCCCTGCGCGAGGCGCCGCACCCGCCCGTCGACGCCCCCTGGCGCGGCGACTTCGCCGCCGCCGAGCAGGAGCAGCTGGGGCGCGCGGTGCTGGCCGCCATGGGCTACGACTTCGCGGCCGGGCGCCTGGACGTCTCGCCCCATCCGTTCACCCAGGGCCTGGGCCCGGGCGACGTGCGCATCACCACCCGCTACGACGCCGCCGACCTGCGGCCGGCGCTCTACGCCACCATGCACGAGGGCGGCCACGCCCTCTACGAGCTGGGCCTGCCCGCCGAGCACGCCGGCGAGCCCGTGGGCTCGGCCGTCAGCCTGGGCATCCACGAGTCCCAGTCGCGCCTGTGGGAGAACCTGGTGGGGCGCAGCCGGCCGTTCGTCGCTTGGCTCGCGCCGCAGTTGGCGGGGATCTGGCCTGCCGCGTATGGCGGCATCGACCCCGAGGCCCTCTACCGCGCCGCCAACACGGTGCGGCCCTCGCTGATCCGCATCGAGGCCGACGAGGTGACCTACAACCTGCACATCATCCTGCGCCTGGAGATCGAGCGGGCCCTGGTCGCCGGCGAGGTCGAGGTGGACGGGCTGCCCTCCCTGTGGCGCGAGAAGGTGAAGGCGTACCTGGGCCTGGACGTGCCCAGCGACCGCGAGGGCGTGCTGCAGGACATCCACTGGTCCTTCGGCCTGTTCGGCTACTTCCCCACCTACGCCCTGGGCAACCTGTACGCATCGCAGCTCTTCGCCGCGGCCCGGCGCCACCTGCCGGACCTGGACGCGCAGCTGGCCCGGGGCGAGCTGGGCGGGTTGCTGGGCTGGCTGCAGGCCAACGTGCACGGGCCCGGCTCCCTGTACCCCGCCGGCGAGCTGTGCGTGCGGGTGACCGGCCAGGAATTGTCCCCCGCACCGTTCCTGGCCCACGTGCGCGCGAAATTCGGCGACGTCTACGGCATCGCGTTGTAGAACTCAGCTTGGGGCGGCGCAGCCGACCCGGAAGGACGACCGCCTTGGCAGCAGGGAAAAAGAAGACAACCAAGAAGGCGCCGGCGAAGAAGTCCGCCAAGCGGGCCACGCCCCAGGTAGGCCCCGCGGGCAAGGCGCCCCGGCAGGGCGAGCTGGGGTTCGGGGGGCCGGTGGCGGGGGCGAAGCCTGCGGCCGCGGCCTCGCCTGCGCCGGCGTCCGCGCCCACGCCCGCGCCCGCGCCCGCGCCCGCAGCGGCCTCCAGCGGCGCCCCCGGCGCGGCCGAGGCCGCCGCCGCCAAGG
Source organism: Candidatus Krumholzibacteriia bacterium (assembly GCA_046260475.1). Lineage (GTDB taxonomy): Bacteria > Krumholzibacteriota > Krumholzibacteriia > LZORAL124-64-63 > LZORAL124-64-63 > JACZKN01. The sequence continues at coordinate 5,488 of JBHEPC010000345.1, forward strand.
CCGAGCGCCGCGTCACCTTCAGCCCCGTGGCCCGGCGCATCCGCTCCGAGAGCAGCATCATCCGCCACAAGATCCTCACCGGCGACAAGCCGTCCATGAAGTTCCCCCTGCGCTCCCTGGCCAACGTCACCTACTCGTCCGAAACGGGCTTCTTCAAGCTGCGCGGCAAGAAGAAGGAGCGCACGCTGACGGTCAATACGGTCAAGACCTTCGCCCAGACGCTGAAGATGATGGCGCTGTCGAAAGAGCTGATCGACACCGACGACATCGCCACCAAGCGGGAGGCCTACTACGTCTCCAAGAACTGGGCCGACGCGCGCTTCAAGGAGCAGCCCGAGTCCGACACGGTGATGGAGGACGTCGAGGCCTTCTTCGGCGTGAACCGCGAGCAATTGGGCTTCGTGCCCGAGGAGAAGGGCGGCGACGTGGCCGGCCGCCTGGTGGTCATCGACCACGACCGCGACACGGGCGAGGTCCTGCGCATCGACTGCACGAAGTTCGGCAGCGGCGCCTACTCGATCCCCATCTCGGTGGAGGACCTGCAGTTCGAGACCGATGCCCAGTTCATCCTCTGCATCGAGACCGCCGGCATGTTCCAGCGCCTGGTCAAGCACAACTACTGGAAGAGCGCGGGCTGCATCCTGATCTCCCTGGGCGGCGTGCCGACCCGCGCCTGCCGCCGCTTCGTGCGCCGCCTGGCCGACAGCCACGGCCTGCCGGTCTACGTGTTCGTGGACGGCGATCCCTACGGCTACAGCAACATCTACCGCACCCTGAAGGTGGGCTCGGGCAACGCCGCCCACCTGAACGAGTACTTCTGCGTGCCCCAGGCCCACCTGATGGGCATCACCCCCCAGGACATCATCGACTACGAGCTGCCCACGCACCCCCTGAAGGATGTCGACATCAAGCGGGCCCGGGACGCCTTGAAGAACGATCCGTTCATCCTCCACTACCGGGCCTGGCAGAAGGCCCTCGAGCAGATGATCAAGATGGGGGTCCGCGCCGAACAGCAGGCGCTGGCCAAGCACGGCCTCAACTACGTGATCGAGGAGTACCTGCCCCGCAAGCTGGCGAACGTGGGGCAGTTCCT
>JBHEPC010000137.1:0-9822 GCA_046260475.1 Candidatus Krumholzibacteriia bacterium
CTGCGGGTCGTGGCGGGCCAGGCGCGCCAGGGCCAGCTCGGCCAGCTCGACGCAGCTGACCTGGCGGGTGCGCACCAGGGCGGCCAGCTCGCCCAGGGACGCCCAGGCCAGGTCCTCCAGGTCGGCGGGCCGCGTGACGGCACCCGGATCGCTCCACTGCGCGGGGCCACGGTCCAGGGCCGCGGCCAGGGCACGGGCGTCCAGGCCGGCCAGGGGATCGAAGCGCACCGCCGGCGCCACGGCGTTCTCCACCAGGTGCTCCCGCAGGTCCTTGTAGGCGGCCCGGCTCTCGGCCAGGTCCTCCAGCATGAGGGCCCGCTCGTCGGCGGTCAGGGGCATGGCCAGCAGCTCCTCGGCGCCCTGCAGGTGCCGGTCGCTGACGGCTTGGCCGTCGTCGCTGATGCGGTCGCCGCAGCCGGCGAGCAGGACGAGGCAGCAGGGCAGGCAGAGAACGACGCGGCGCAGGGTCATGGACGAGCCTCCGGTTGAAGTCCGGATCTCAGGATGGCCGACACCGGGCGCCGCGTCAACCGGCTGTCACTCGTACCTGAGGGCGTCGATGGGGCTCAGCGCGGCCGCCTTGCGGGCCGGCCAGAAGCCGAAGAACACGCCCACCCCCGCCGAGAAGCCCAGGGCGACGCCCACGGTCAAGGCGTCGATGCGCGTGGGCCAGCCCGTCAGCTCGCCCACCAGCCAGCTGCCGGCGTAGCCCAGGCCCACGCCCAGGGCGCCGCCCAGCAGCGAGAGCACCACCGCCTCGACCAGGAACTGGGCCAGCACGTCGCCGGGGCGGGCGCCGATGGCCATGCGGATGCCGATCTCCCGGGTGCGTTCGGTCACCGACACCAGCATGATGTTCATGATGCCGATGCCGCCCACCAGCAGCGAGATGCCCGCGATCGCCGCCAGCAGGATGGTCATCACCTCGGTGGTGCCGGTCGCGGCGTCGGCGATGTCGGCCTGGTTGCGCACGGTGAAGTCGTCGGCCTCCCACTCGCCCAGACGGTGGCTCTCGCGCATGATGGCCCTGGCTTCCTCCATGGCCGCGTCCACGTCGGCCGGTGCCCAGGCCGAGCCCAGGATCTGGGCGATGAAGTTGCGCCCGTCCAGCCGCTCGCGGATGGTCGTGTAGGGGGCGATGACCATGTCGTCCTGGTCGCTGCCGTCGGCGGTCTGGCCCTTCTTGGCCAGCACGCCGATGACCTTGAACGGCACCCCGCGCACGATCACCTCCTGGCCCACGGCGTCCTGGCCGGAGAACAGGGCCTCGGCCACAGTCGCCCCCAGCAGGCACACCTTGCGGCGGCTGCGCACGTCGGCCGGGTCGAAGAACTGGCCCGAGTCCACGTTCCAGTCGCGGATGGTGCGGTAGCTGATGTCCACGCCGTAGATGGGCGCGCGCCAGTTGTTGCCCGCGCCGCGCACCCGCGAGAAGGTCATCACCACGGGCGTGACCTCCGCCAGGAGCATCGCCTCGCGCCCGAGCTTCTCCGCGTCGTCCACGGTCAGGCGGTTGAAGCTGCCGGCGCCCAGGCTGACCCCGCCGGTGGTGGCCGCGCCCGGCGTGATCACCACCATGTTGGTGCCCAGGTTGCGGATGCTCTCCTCGATGCGCGACTTGGCCCCGTGGCCGATCGCGACCATCACGATCACCGCGCCCACGCCGATGATGATGCCCAGGGCGGTCAGCGCGCTGCGCAGCTTCGTGCGGGCGATGCTGCGCAGGGCGATGCGGATCAGCTTGTCGGGCCTCATGCCGCACCTCCGCGCGCGCGGTCGAAGGCGACGAGGTCTGCCGCCGCGTCGCCGCGGCCCGTGACCGCGCGGTCGACGACGATCCGCCCGTCCCGCAGCTCCACGTGCCGCTGCGCGTAGCGGGCGAGGTCGGGCTCGTGGGTGACCATCACGATGGTCAGCCCGTGCGCGTTCAGCTCCTGGAACAGGGCCAGCACCTCGATGCTGGTGCGGGTGTCCAGGTTGCCGGTGGGCTCGTCCGCCAGCAGCAGGGACGGCTCGGTGACCAGGGCCCGGGCGATCGCGACCCGCTGCTGCTGGCCGCCCGACAGCTCGTTGGGCAGGTGGTGGGCGCGGTCGGCCAGGCCGACGCGGTCGAGGGCGGCACGGGCGGCGGCGGCCAGGTCGCGACGGCGGCCGCTGCGGTCGTACAGCAGGGGCAGCTCGACGTTTTCCTGGGCGCTGGTGCGCGCCAGCAGGTTGAAGCCCTGGAAGACGAAGCCCAGCCGGCGGTTGCGCAGGTCGGCGAGGCGGTTGCGGTCCAGGTTGTCCACCCGTTCGCCGTCCAGTTCGTAGACGCCGGCGGTGGGGGTGTCCAGGCAGCCGATGACGTTCATCAGGGTCGATTTGCCCGACCCCGAGGCGCCCATGACGGCCACCATCTCCCCCGGCGCGACCGTCAGGTCGATGCCGGCGAGGGCGTGCACCTCGGTCGCGCCCATCGTGTAGGTCTTCGTCACGCCGGCGATGCGGATGACCGGTCGCGTGTCCACGGCCGCCTCCTAGAAGCCGCCGGGCCGCGGGGGACCGCCGGCCGGGCGCTGCTGCTGCTGGAAGGGCGAGCCGGCGGCCTGCGCGGCGCTGCTGGCGATGCCGGCGATCACCTGAGTGCCGGCCGCGAGGTCGCGCCCGCGGATCTCGGTGTTGGTGCCGTCGCTGATGCCCGTGCGCACCATGATCACGTCCAGGCGGCCGCCCTCGCCCAGGGTCCAGAGCATGCCGCGGTCGGCGGGCAGGCCGCCGTCGGCGCCGGGCATCCCGCCGCCGGGCCGGCCGCGGGCCGCGGCTGCCGGGCTGCCGGATTGACCGGTCTGACCGGCCGGGCCGGATTGGCCGGCCGCCTCCCGCTCAGCCCGCCGGCGCTCGATCGCCGCCTGCATGACCGCCGGGTCGGGGCGGAAGCGCAGGGCGGCGTTGGGCACGTAAAAGACGTCCGTCGCCTGGTCGACGATGAAGTCGACCGTCGCGGTCATCCCCGGCAGCAGGCGGCCGTCGGGGTTCGCCACCGCCACCACGGCGATGTAGTTGACCACGTTCTCCTGGGTCACCGACTGCAGGCGCACCTGGCGCACCGTGCCGGTGAAGGTGTCGTCGGGCCAGGCCTGCACGGTGAAGCGCACCGGCAGCCCCTCGGCGATCCGGCCGATGTCGCTCTCGTCCACCGAGACCAGGATCTGCATTCGGGTCAGGTCGCCGGCGATCTGGAACAGCTCCGGCGCCGAGAACGACGCCTGCACCGTCTGGCCCGGGTCCACCGTGCGCTGCACCACGATGCCGTCGATGGGCGCGGTGATGGTGGCGTAGGCCAGGTTGCGCTCGGCCCGTTCCAGGTCGATGCGCGCGGCCGCGAGGTTGGCCCGCGACACGTCCAAATTGTACTGGGCGGTGTTGTACTCGCTCTCGCTGATCATGTCCTCGGCGAACAGCGCGCCCAGCCGCTTGAACTCGCGCTCGCTGTGGCGCACGTCGGCCTCGCCGCGCTGCACCTGGGTGCGGGCCGAGGCCACGTTGGCCGCCATCAGGGTGGTGTCGATGCGGGCGATCACCTGGCCGGCGGTGACCGTGTCGTTGAAGTCGACCGCCACCTCCTCGATGATGCCGCTGACCTGGGTGCCCACCTGCACCGTGGTCACGGGCTCCAGCGCGCCGGTGGCCGCGACCACGGCCGCCAGGTCGCCCTGGGCGATCTCCACGAGGCGGTAGTTGACGGCCTGGCCGCCCTTGCCACCCTGCACGCGCCAGACCACGGCGCCGGCGACCACGACCAGCGCGGCCACGATCAGGAACTTCTTCATCTCGTCCTCTTCGTCCGGGTGGGGAGAACGTCGGTGTCCAGCTACCCAACGCGCGGGCAGGCATTTGCCAGCGGCGGCCGGTTGGCGCATCGCCCGCGCCCCGGGGTGTGCTAGAATCGGGGGTGACGCGCCGGGGGTGCGGGTGGGGAAACAGAGCATGGTGCCGTGATCATGAACAGGTGGCTGCGTTCCATGGTGGGGAGGGAGATCCGGCAGGCCGCCGGGTCCGCCGGCGGCGGCGGCGGCGGCGGCGGCGACGGCGGCCCGGACGAGGCCCTGGTTCGGGCCTTCCAGCGCGACCCCGAGGGCGAGGCCGGCCGTCAGGCGGTCTCCCGCCTGCTGGCGCGCTACCGGCCCCGTGTCCTGGCTTGGTGCTGGCGCACCCTGGGCGACCGCGAGGCGGCCCTGGATACGGCCCAGGAGGTCCTGCTGAGCGCCTGGCGCAGCCTGCCCCGCTACCAGGAGGACGACCGTTTCGGGGCCTGGCTGTTCACCATCGCCCGCAACCGCTGCCTCAGCGAGCTGCGCCGGCGGCGGGTGCCTGTGGCGGAAGAAGCGGTTCTGGAGCTGATTGCCGACGAGGGCCCGGGCCCGGACGAGGCCTTCGAGCGGCGCCTGGCGGCCCAGGACATGCTGCGGTTCGTGGCGGCCACCCTCGACCGCCAGGAACAGGATGCCCTGATGCTCCGCTGCTGGGAAGGCCTCCCGGTGGAGGTGATCACCCGGCGCCTGGGCCTGGACGAGGCTTCCGGCGCCCGTGTCGTCCTGCAGCGCGCCCGCCGCAAGCTGCGGGCGGCCCTGGAACGAGGTCAGGCATCACAGGGAGGTGCCGGCTGATGACCCGCTGTTTCGAGCCCCGCGAGATCGCCCGGGCCCTCGACCTGCACGAGGGCGATCCCGGCCGCCGCCATCTGGACGCCTGCCCCCGCTGCCGCAGCCTGGCGTTGGCCTACTACGAGTTCATGGAGTCGGCCGGACCGTCGGACGTCGAGTTCTCCGCCGCCGACCGCGAGTTGCAGGAGCGGCTGGCCGCCGCCTTCACCGACCGCCAGGACCGGTACCGGCCGTGGTGGCGGGTCGAGTGGCCGCGCCCGATCTGGGCCTCGGCCGCCGTGGCCCTGGCCGCGGCGGCGGTGCTGCTGCTGACCGGCGAGCTGGGTCGCCTCGGCGGCGGGGATCTGCCGCCGGCCGGGGGCGTCCTGCGGGGCGAGGACCCGGGCAGCGGGCTTGTGGCCGAGCGCAACGCCGGCGCCTTGGCCCTCTCCTGGGCCGCCGACCCATCGGCCGACGAGACCGTTATCGTCTTCTACGACAAGGTGATGGGCGTCATCGGCCATGCCCAGACCAGCGAATCGCGCTTGGACCTGGCGGCCGGGGACCCCCGGGCCGCGGCCGCCTACTGCCGGCTGCTGCGGCTGGCCGAGGGCGACACCCTGGGCCGCAGCGCCGTGGTCGCGCCCCGCCCGGCCCGGGAATGAAGCCGGCGGCGGGGGCGGCGGCCGTCCTGGTGCTGGCGGTGCTGGCCGCCCGCCCGCCGGACGCGGTAGCCTCGCCCCAGGCCGCCCCGGGCGCACGTTGGGACTTCTCCGTTGTCGTGGATTCGCTGACAGCCTGGCCGGACCCGCCATCGCCGCGGCGCGCGCCGCCCGCGACTCAGCCAACCTCTTGCCGCTCTTGCTGGTGCGCGGTGCCGACCGGGCCGCCGTGGGCGACGTCCGGCCCGCGGAGGCGGACCTGCGCGAGGCCCTGGCCCTGGCGGTCGCGCGCCGGGACACCACCCGCCGCCTGCAGGCCCTGCGCTGGCTGGGCCTGGCGCTGGGGCGCCAGGGCCGAACCGCCGCGGCGGCGGCCGTGTTCGCCGACCTGGAGACGGCGGCCGCCGCCGCCGGGGACTCGCTGCACCTGGGCTGGGCCTGGGTGGGCCAGGCCTACGACCACTACCTGGCCGGCCGCTCGGGCGACGCGGCTGCCCTCTACGGGCGGGCGGCGGGGACCCTCGGCTGGGCCGGCGAGCCCCGGGGCGCGGCCTGGGCGTGGAGCGGCCGGGGCTTGGCCCTGCGCCAGGAGGGGCGTTTCCGCGCGGCGCGGGAATCGTTCCGGCGGGTGCTGGCCCTGGCGGAGGCCGACGGCGATGCCCTGAACCAGGCCGTCGCCCTGGACCAGTTGGGGCGCCTGGAAATGCAGTTGGGCGATCCCGGCCGCGCCGAGGCCATGTTCGCCCGGGCGGAGGCCATCCACCGCGGGCGAGGGCAGGTCCGCGAGGGCCTCGTGCCGGCCATCGACCTGGCCGATGCCCTGCGGGAACAGGGCCGATTCGCCGAGGCGGCGGCGCTCTTGGACTCGGCCCTGGCCGTCAGCCGTGACCACGGGCTGCGGGATCTGCAGATGCTGGCGGGCTGCCGCCTGGCCGACGTGCGCCTGGCCCAGGGCCGGCCGGCGGCGGCGGCGCGGGTCTGCCGGGAGCAGCTCGCGGGGGGCGAGGCTCCGTCGCGGATGGTCGAGACCGAGCTCCGCCTGCGCCTGGCCGCGGCCCTGGCGGCCCGGGACAGCGCGCAGGCGGCGGCCGACCTGCTGGCGGCGGTCCTGCTCCGGGGAGCGGGCGCGGTCGGCCTCGAGTTGGCGGTCGCGGCCCGGCTGGGCGCACACCGGGTGGACGCCGGCGACCTGCCGGGCGCGGTGGCCGTGCTGGAGCCGGCGGCCGCACGAGCCCAGGCGTCCGGGCTCGACGGCGTGGCGATCCTGGCGCTGACCCACCTGGGCCGGGCCCACCGGCTGGCGGCCCGTCCGGACTCGGCGCAGGCCGCGTTCGCCCGGGCCGCGGCCGCGTGGGAGGACCGACGGCGCCGGCCCGACGATCCGGTCTGGCGCGAACACCGGGGCGACGCCGGGGACCTGTTCGCCGAGGCGGCGGCCGCCCTCCTGGCGGACACCCGGCAGGCCGGGGGCGTCGCCGCCGCGTTCGACCTGGTCCAGCGGGGCAAGGCCCGCACCCTGCAGGAGCGGATGCTGGGACCGGCCGCCCGGGACGCCGCGTCGCCCGCGCCGGCGACCCTGGCCGGCCTGCAGGCGGGGATCCTGGGCGAGGGCGAGGTGTTGCTGGACCTGGCCGAAGGGGAGCGGACGGCGGTGCTGTTCGCCGTGCGCCGGGACACGGCGCTGGCGGTGCTGCTGCCGGGGCGGCGCGCCCTGGCCGGGACGCTGCAGCTGTTGGGCGATGCGGTGACCAGCCCCGCGGTCCAGGACACGGCGCCGGTCCTGGCCCTGGCCCGGGCCGCGGTGGCGGCCTGGCCCGACGCGGTGTGGGGCATGCTGGCCGGCGCCCGCCTGGTGACCTGGAGCCCGGACGGCAGCTGGCACCGCCTGCCCCTGGCCCTGCTCCTGGATCCGGCGGGCGGGCCCGCCCTGGCCCGGGTGCCGTCGGCGGCGGTGCTGGCGCGGACCCGGGCCGGCGCCCGTCCCGCTGACGGTGGGCTGCGCCGGATCCTGGCCGTGTGCGGCCCCGACCCCGCCGGGCCCGGAACCCTGCCCGGCGCCGACGCCGAGACACGGCGCCTGGCCGCCCGCTACCGCGGGGTGCGGCGGGTGGGCGTCACCGGCGAGCCGGGGTTCGACCCCGCCGCCTGGCAGGAGGCCGACCTGCTGCACCTGGCCGCCCACACCCGCCTGGACCCGTGGCAGCCCTGGAACACGGCGATCACCCTGGGCCGGCAGGAGGGCGACTGCCCGCGGGCAGCCGACGTGGCGCAGCTGGCGCTGGACGCCCGCCTGGCGGTGCTCTCGGGCTGCACCACCGCCGGCGGCCGCGTGGTAGGGGGCGAGGGGCTAGTCGGCCTGGCGGGCGGTTTTCTCGCCGCCGGGGTTCCGGCCGTTGTCGCAACCCTTTGGTCGGTAGACGATTATGCCGCCGCGAGGTTCATGCAGCCCTTCTACGCCGCCCTGGCCGAGGGCCGCCCCGTGGCCGAGGCCCTGGCCGTGGCCCGGGCTATCTGCCGCGCCGACCCGGCAACCGCCGCGCCCCGCCACTGGGCGGGGTTCGTGGTCGTGGGCGACGGGACGGCGACGGTGCCCCTGGCGCCTCGCCCGGTCCGCTGGCCCTGGGCGGCGGGGCTGCTGCTCTTGGCGGGCCTGGCCTGGCTCCGTTCGCGCCGCTGAGATCCTGCGGCCCGGCCTGTGATCGTCCCTGCGCGCACGCGTTCCTTCGGGTGAGACCCTGCATCCCACCCCCGAGCGCGGAAGGTGCGCCATGAGGTACGTATTCCTGCTCCTGTGCTGCGCGGCGACCGTCCTGGCGGCCGGACCCGCCGTGGCCGTCATCTCCGGCTCGTCCACCGCCAGCAACTGCGGCGAGGGCGGCAACTGGATCGACATCAGCTTCACCACGAACGAAGGCGTGAGGCTCGTGGACGCCTGGTGGGACTGGAACGCCACGAGCGTCTGGCTGGACGCCGACGGCAGTTCGATGTGCTCGCCGCAGAACAACGGCGTCACGTCCTACAACTTCTACTTCGACGTGACGCCGGGCACGGACACCCAGGACTTCGGCCTGACCGCCACGGGGTTCGACAGCGGCGACTATTTCCGCTTCACCATGGACCTGGACATGGGCCCGGGGGGCAGCGGCTCGCCCTTCACCACCGACTACTACGGCGGCACGGTCACGGTCGAGTTCTCCGACGGTACCATCCTGACCGGCACCTTTGACGAGCCCTACGACTCGCCCAACGGCGCCACGGCCACCTTCACGAACCTGGCGACGCTGCCCGACCTGGCCTGGACGACGAAGCCCGGCTGGGCGGCGCCCATGGTGCCGCGGCCCGCGAACGACGCGGTCTGGACCAGCGTGCCGGCGCCGACCACCCTCGTGGGCGAGGCCGATTCGACCTGGATCAACGCCGCCTGCGAGAACGTGGGCGGCTCGACCGCGATGGCCTCGCGCATGAACTTCCACCTGGACGGTGCCTTCCTGGGCTACCGGAACCTGTGGACCATCGATCCCGGGGCGTGGAACGGGCCGATCAACTACGGGCCGTTCAACGTGCGCGGCGGGCGCCACGTGATCCGCGTGACCGCGGACGCGGCCAATACGGTGACCGAGTCCGACGAGACCAACAACGTGTTCGCGCACCAGTGGTGCTGGCAGGGCGATCCGTTGCCGTCGCTGGCGACCGTGACGCGGGCGGCGCCGCCGTACTTCAACCAGGACGGCGAGTACACCACGCTCAACTGGCACAACTGCGACGGCGTGCGCATCGTGCCCGACCCGGCGTTCGACTGGTGCGCGGTCTGGGCCGAGCGCCTGGTCGACGACGGCCACAACGAGCACATGCTGCGTCTACACCCGGCGTCGGACAGCCCGACCACCGCCTTCGGCACGAATTTCGTTGCGACCCAGACCACGCCAGGCCAACTGCAGGCGCTGATCGTCAACAAGAACACCTTCGGCAGCGGGCCCTGGGACGTCGGCGTCATCCGCCTCGGGACGTCGACGACGGACTACCGGATCGGGCACCTGCCCGAGAGCCCCTACCCCTTCGATTTCGGCATCGAGCCTGAGACGCCCTACTTCGCCTCGCGCCTGATGATGTTCCAGTTCCACGTCGGAGCCGGCGATCTGGGCCCGGCCACCCTGGTGGCCCGGACCGACCCCGCGAACGGCCCGGTGCACCTGGGGTGGCTGGCGCCCGACTTCACCCGTGGCCACCTAGGCGACGTGAACGACCCGGTGACGACCGACGCCGAGGGCGTGGCCACCATCAACCTCGACCTGACCGTGACCGGTGACTACTGCTGCGTGGTCTGGGGCAACCGCGCCGAGCACCCGGGCAGCCTGGCGGTGAACGTGGGCCTGTACGGTCCGCGGCCGGACCTGGAGACCATGACCATGAACGGCTGGTACGCGCCGGTGGTGCCGCGGCCGGCGGCCGACGCGTTGCTGTTCGACTGCGGGCTGCCGGACACCCTGCTCGGGGGGCAGCCGTCCACGTGGATGAACCTCGCGGCCAAGAACGCCGGC
>JBHEPC010000147.1:0-4260 GCA_046260475.1 Candidatus Krumholzibacteriia bacterium
CCCGGCGTGGCTCAAAGCTCGTCAGGTCGTGGCTGATTCGTGGGCGGCCCGGTCAGCAGAGGGCGCCGGCCGGCGCGGGCACCGGCCCCGCCGGCTGCTGGTCGGTGGCCAGCGGGATGGTGAAGGAGAAGAGCGTGCCTCGTCCCGGCTCGCTGACCACGTGGACCTCGCCGCCGTGGGCCTCGACCAGCTTCTTGACGATGACCACGCCCAGGCCGACGCCCTTGATGGTGCGCTGGGTCGCGCCCCGGGTGTAGGGCTGGAAGAGCACGCGCAGCTCGTCCTCGGACATGCCGATGCCGCCGTCGGCGACCGCGATGCGCGCGTATCCGTCACCCGGCACCACCGACAGGCGGATCCAGCCGGACTCGACGTTGTACTTGATGGAGTTCGAGACGACGTTGCGCAGGATCTGGGTCAGGCGCAGGGGGTCGGCGTGGCTCAGCACCGGCGCGGCGGGCACGTCGACGGCCACGCTGATGCCGCGGCTCTCGGCCATGGGCGCCAGGTCGGCCACCACCTCGCGCAGCAGCCGGCCCAGGTCCAGGTCGCTGCACTTGAGGTTCACGAAGCCCGCGTCCATCTTGCTCATGTCCAGGAAGTCGTTGAGCAGGGCCGTCATCTCGGTGATCTTGCGGTTGACGCTCTCGAGGAACTCGGTCTGGGTCGGGTTGATCTGCCCTGTCTTGCCCGAGGCCATCAGGGAGACGTAGCCCTGGATCACCGACATGGGCGAGCGCAGGTTGTGGGCGATCATCGAGTGGAAGTCGGCCTTCATGCGCTCGTTCTCCACCTCCCGGGTCACGTCGCGGAAGATGTACGCCAGCGCCTCCTCGTTGCTGTCCAGGCGGATGGGCGCGGTGCGGCCGGTCAGGTAGATGGGCTCGGCATCGATGGTGATGGTGATGCGGACCTCCTCGCGGCTGCCGCGGCGCAGGGCGTCGATGGCCTCGGCCGGCACCTCGAGGGTCTGCAGGATCTCCGTCATGCTCTTGAAGCGGGCGACCTCCCGGGGCATGCGCATCAGGCTCAGGAAGACCTGGCTGGCCAGCAGCACGCGGTCGTCCCCGTCGCAGATGGCCACCGGCTCGTGGAGGAAGCGGAAGATCTGGTTGAGCTTGTCGCTCTCGCCCTTGAGCTTGTCCTGCAGGTCCTTGATGCGCAGGAAGGCGTTGATCTTCGAGTGCAGCTCCTCGCCGGTGATGCCCTTGGTGATGAAGTCGTCCGCCCCCATCTCCAGGCCGCGGATGCGCTCGGCGGTCTCGGTCGCGGAGCTGATCATCAGGATGGGGATGCCGCTGGTGTCCTGGTGCCGGCGCAGGATGCGGCTGACGTCGAAGCCGTGCATCCCGGGCATCTCCTTGTCCAGCAGGATCAGGTCCGGCAGCGTCTCCAGGGCCAGGCGCGCGCCCATGGCCCCGTCGTTGGCGGTCACGACCTGGTAGCCCCGCTGCTCGAGCAGGCGCCTGAGGTACAGGCACGTCGGCGGGGAATCGTCCACGACAAGGATCGTGCGGTCCCGGGGGTCGACCATCACGGCGGCGGTCTCCAGCCTGTTGGCGGAAGCGGGCCCTGGGCCCGCGGCGACTCTACAGGCCGGTTATCGTCCGCGGCGGCGGGGACTTGACGGGAATGAGGCCCGTTCAGGCCGACGGGTCCAGCAAGAGGGCGATGTGCCGCTCCAGCACCTGCCGGCCCTCCGGCTCGAGGCGGGTGAAGAACACCGCGATCTCGTACTCCGGGGCCGTCCCCTCCTCGGGCATGGACCGCACCACGAGGCCCTCGCAGGGCACCAGGGCGGTGCCGTCCCCGTCCGGGACGCGGACCTCCAGCGCCAGGGCGAGCTTGGTCATGGGCTCGAGGTAGCGGTCGGAGCGGAAGTAGAGCCCGGACGAGCTGATGTTGATCGTCTCGAGGGCGGTCTGGCCGGCACCCTCGGGCAGGTCGACCTGGAGCTTCAGGTTGGCGTCGACGCGGCGGGCGCCGCGGCGATCCTGCTGGTCGGACATGCCGGCTCGTCCTTTCCGCGGGGCCGCCGCGTCGGCCGGCATGCGGCCGGGCAGCGGCCGGCCGGCACCCGGGCGGGCGCCGGCCGCTCTGGCTCGCTACTTCTTCTTGTGTCGGTTCTTGCGCAGACGCTTCTTGCGCTTGTGCGTCGCAATCTTCTTGCGCTTGCGCTTCCGCCCGTTGGGCATGGCAACCTGCCTTTCGCATCGTTGGCGTCGTTCACGGCGGAGCCCCGCCGCGAACGGCGGCCCGAAGAAAACCGCGCGACGGAGCCAGAGGTCCCCGCGCGGCGCATTGGACTCTATAAGATAGGTCGCGCCCCGGCCCCCGACAACCCGGAAGTTCGGCGGCGATCAGTCCTGCGGGTTCAAGCGGGCCTTCAGCTCGTTCGAAGCCTTGAAGAACGGGACCCGCTTGGCCGGCACCGCCACCGAGTCGCCGGTCCGCGGGTTGCGGGCCTGGCGCGCGCCCCGGGTCTTGACCTTGAAGCTGCCGAAGCCCCGCAGCTCGATGCGATCGCCTTCGATCAGCGCCCGGCCGATGTTGTCCATGATCAGCTCGACGATCTGCCCCGTGTCCTTCTTGCTGACACCGGTCTCGCCGGCGATGATCTCCACCAGTTCCGCTTTGGTCATGAATGCTCCCCGGTTCGCCCGTTTCGGCGTCGATGCTCACCCTGTGGTGTACCTTGTTTGGCGGTGCATGGTTACGTAAATCAACAAATATCACGGATTCGTGAATGCGCCAAGCCCAAAAAATAATGTTCCCCGCGGTCGCCGCGTGAACCGAGCGCGGAAACCACAACAACGAGGCGTGGGTACCGGTCGGTCAAGCGCGTACGGCGCAGAGAACATTGTCTGCGCCGTTTGCAGGGAGCATGCCACGGCCGACGGCCGGCGCGGCATCACCTGATCTCTTTCCTCGACAACGACTTGTTCGCCTGGGGCCGCCAGCCGACCGCACCGCCGTCGTTGCAACCTGGGGCGCTCGCGCCGCCGCGGACCGCAATCTGCAATCCTGCGCCCCTACGGGGCGGCCACCGCCGCGAAGAGGCGCTCGTGGGCCGGCTCGAAGCGGCAGCCCCGCCGCCCGAGCACCACCGCCCCGGTGGCGGCGGCCTTGTCCCGGGCGTAGGCCGGGCTGCCGGGGCGTCCGCCCCAACTGAAGCAGGGCACGTGCTTGGGGGGCATGCCGTCGCCGAACACGTTGGCGGCGAACCCCACCACCGTGCCCGTGTTGAACAGGGTGCCGATGGCGGTCTTGGCGTGGTCGCCCATGAGCAGCCCCACGAAGCGCAGGCCGGTGTCCACCGCGCCGAAGCCCAGGTCCACCCGCACGGGCCCGTAGTTGTTCTTCAGGTCGCTGCAGGTGGTCATCGCCCCCAGGTTCACCCACGAGCCCAGGACCGCGTGGCCGATGAAGCCATCGTGCTGCTTGTTGGCGAAATCGCCGAAGGTGCTCTCGCCGATCTCCCCGGCCAGGCGGTTGCCCACCCCGTAGGACGATTCCCCGTACAGGCAGGCCCCGGCCTTGACCCGGCAGCCGGGCCCCAGGTAGAGCGGCCCTTCCAGGAACACGTGGGCGCCGACGGCGACCCCGCGGTCCAGGACCACCGGCCCGCTGCGGGTGTCGATCACCGTGCCCGGCGTCAGGTCCACATCCGCACCGGTGTAGAGGCCGCCTTCACCCCGGATCACGAGCCCCGGCAGCCCCGACCCCGCCGCCAGGGTCGTGGGCAGGGCCCAGGCGGGCTCGTCGCTCGCCGGCGCGCCCACCACCCCGAAAGGATGGAGGCGCCAGCTGCGGCCCCCGCTCCAGGCCAGGTCGGCCGCGAGCGCGGCCGCGGTGCGCGGCACCAGGTCCCAGATCCAGCCGAGGGCCGGGGCCAGGGCCGCCGGCCGGGGCGCGCCGCCGGCCTTGGGGCGCCGCCACTGCAGGCCGCCGGCGGCAGCCTCGGCCGCCCAGTCCGGCGGGACCGGGGGTTGCCACGGCCCAGGGGCGGCATCCTCGCGTTCGGCGCCCAGGTCCGCCAGCCAGGCCCGCCAGGACGCGGCCACCGCCGCGCCCAGCTGCGGTCCCGCCGCCAGGGCCAGCAGGCCGTCGGCATCGGTCAGGGCGAACGGGCCCTGGGCCGCCGCCGCCAGCAAGGCCGCCAGGGTCGGGAAGTCCGGGGCCAGGCGGCCGCCCAGCCACAGGACCGGGCCGGTGGGCGCCTCGTCCAGGGGCCGCCAGGCCGGGTCCGTGGTCAGGGGG
>JBHEPC010000177.1:0-3938 GCA_046260475.1 Candidatus Krumholzibacteriia bacterium
GGTCTTGGAGCGGTCCTTGAAGGCGCCCAGCATCTCGCTGGTCACGGCGTAGGAATTCTGCTTCTGGATGCCGCGCATCATCATGCACAGGTGCTGGGCGTGCAGCACCACCGCCACCCCCAGCGGCTGCAGGTTCTCCATCAGGCAACTGGCGATCTGCGCGGTCATGCGCTCCTGCACCTGCAGGCGGCGCGCGTAGGCCTCGACCACCCGGGCGATCTTGGACAGCCCGACGATCTTGCCGTTGGGGATGTAGGCCACGTGGGCCTTGCCGAAGAAGGGCAGCATGTGGTGCTCGCACATGCTGTAGAAGTCGATGTCGTTGACGACGATCATCTCCTTGCCCTCGGCCTTGAAGAGGGCGCCCTGCACCATCTGCCCGGGGTCCTGGTCGTAGCCGGCGGCGATCTCCTGCCAGGCCCGGGCCACCCGCTCGGGGGTCTTGAGCAGGCCTTCCCGTGCGGGGTCCTCGCCGATGTTCAGCAGCAGGTCGTGGATCAGCGGAGCGATGCCTTCGTGGGCGTTCATGGTCATCTCCAGGGCAGGCCGCGGGGGCCGTGGCAAGGGGAGTGGTCCCCGAAGGATACGCCCCCCCCGCGCCCCGTCAAGGCAGCAACGGGCGGCACGCTCCCTGCACCGTCACCCACCAGGACCCGGCGGCCGTGCAGGATGCCACGCGCCGCCGCCACGGCAAGGGCCGGCCCGGGCCGCGCATACTGCACGATCGTTCCCCCCGATCCGCAGGCGGCAAGGGTGCGGCCCTTGGTCCTTCCCCCCCGCCTGCGGCGCCAAGTCCTGAAAACACCCATCATTATCATTAAACCGCAAACTTGATTTCAAGATCCTGCAACCTACCTTTGGCGGGCCGGAAACGGTGCCCTGCGCCCCGCCGGCAGCCGTCATCGCGCTTCGCGGGCCAGGGGCCCGCCCAGCCCCAAGGAGCCTGCCGTGGGTAACAGGATCGTCACCGCCAAGGAACTCGCCCCCAAGACCTGGCTGTTCGAGATCGAGGCCGACCACATCGCCAAGCGGGGCAGGGCCGGCCAGTTCATCATCCTGCGGGTCAACGACGAGGGCGAGCGGATCCCCCTGACCATCGCCAACCGGGACCCCGCGCGGGGCACGATCACCATCGTGGCCCAGGAGGTGGGCAAGACCACCGAGATGCTCAACGCCCTGGACGTGGGCGACGAGATCCACGACCTGGCCGGACCGCTGGGCAAGCCCACGGAGATCCCCACGGGCAAGACGGTCGTCTGCGTGGGTGGCGGCATCGGCAACGCGGTGGTGTGGCCGCAGGTGCAGGCGCTGAAGGAGGCGGGCAACAAGGTGATCGCCATCCTGGGCGCCCGCACGCAGGAGCTGCTGATCCTCGAGGACGAGATCACGGCCATCGCCGACCAGGTCATCGTCACCACCGACGACGGCAGCTACGGGCGCAAGGGCATGGTCACCCACGCGCTCGACGACCTGATCGACAGCGGCGAGAAGATCGACGAGGTCATCACCATCGGCCCGGTGGTCATGATGAAGTTCGTCTGCCGGACCACGCTGCCCCACGGCATCCCCACCCAGGCCTCGCTCAATCCCATCATGGTCGACGGCACCGGCATGTGCGGCGCCTGCCGCGTGACCGTGGGCGGCAAGACGCGGTTCGCCTGCGTCGAGGGCCCCGAGTTCGACGGCCACCAGACCGACTTCGACGAGCTGATCACCCGGCTCAGCTACTACAAGCCCGAGGAGCGCGCGTCGCTCGACCACCACCACCGCTGCAAGCTGGACGAGGCCGCCCGCACCCTCGACCGCCAGGCCTGAAGGAGGACCGGCCCATGAGCGACGTGAACAAGCCCGGCGAGAAGAAGAAGCGCGAGATCAACAAGGCGAAGACCAAGGTGCCCATGCGCGAGCAGGCGCCCGGCGACCGCATCTTCAACTTCGAGGAAGTGCCCCTGGGCTACGACGAGAACGAGGCCACGCTGGAGGCCCTGCGCTGCATCCAGTGCAAGGACAAGCCCTGCGTGCGCGGCTGCCCCGTCGGCATCGATATCCCGGCGTTCCTGGCCCTGGTGGGCGAGCGGCGCTTCGAGGACGCCCTGCGCAAGATCAAGGAGAAGAACTTCCTGCCGGCCATCTGCGGGCGCGTCTGCCCCCAGGAGGACCAGTGCGAGCTGGTCTGCACCCTGAACAAGCCGGACAAGGGCCGCGAGCCCGGCGGTGTGGGCCGGGTCGAGCGCTTCCTGGGCGACTACGCCATGGAGCACGACCTGACCATCACGCCGGTGTGCGCCGCGCCCACGGGCAAGCAGGTCGCCATCATCGGCTCGGGCCCGGCCGGCCTGACCGCGGCCAGCGACCTGGCCCAGAAGGGCCACGACGTGACGGTGTTCGAGGCCCTGCACAAGCCGGGCGGCGTGCTCTTCTACGGCATTCCCCAGTTCCGGCTGCCCAAGGAGATCCTCGTGCGCGAGATCGACGGCATGAAGGAGATGGGCGTCAAGTTCGTCATGAACTACCCGGTGGGGAAGGCCGAGCCCCTGGACGAGATCCGCGCGCGCTTCGACGCCACCTTCATCGGCACGGGCGCCGGCCTGCCCTGGTTCCTGGGCATCCCCGGCGAGAACCTCAACGGCGTGTACAGCGCCAACGAGTTCCTGACGCGCGTGAACCTGATGGGCGGCTACAAGTTTCCCGAGCGGGCGGACACGCCGGTCAAGAAGATCAAGCGCATCGCCGTCGTCGGCGCCGGCAACACCGCCATGGACTCGGCGCGCACGGCCAAGCGCCTGCAGCCGGAGGTGGTGTACCTGGTCTACCGGCGCAGCCGCCTGGAGATGCCCGCGCGCATCGAGGAGATCCACCACGCCGAACAGGAGGGGATCGACTTCCAGCTCCTGCACTCGCCGGTGGAGATCGTCGACGACGGCACCGGCGCGGTCGGCGCCATCCGCTGCCAGGAGATGGAACTGGGCGAGCCCGACGCCAGCGGGCGCCGGCGGCCCGTGCCCATCGCGGGCAAGATCAAGGAGTGGGCCGTCGACACGGTGGTCATCTCCATCGGGCAGGGGCCGAACCCCCTGCTGACGGCCGACTGCCCCGACCTGAAGCGCGACCCGAAGAAGGGCACCATCGTCATCGACCAGTGGATGCAGACCTCGTACCCGGACACCTACGCCGCGGGCGACATCGTCACCGGCGGCGCCACGGTGATCCTCGCGATGGGCCAGGGGCGCAAGGCGGCCGACAGCATCCACCGCTTCCTGACCACGGGCGATCCCGCCGACCCCGAGGCCGGCGGCGCGAGCGACGTCTGCGGCAACCTGGCCTGAGGCCGCGCCTGAGGCCACGGCCCAGATCATGACCAAGCCCCCCGGCCCTGCGGCCGGGGGGCTTCCTGTTGGTGGTCTGCCGTCGCTCAGCGGTAGCGGGACTTCAGGCTCCCCCAGCTGTCCGGATCGTTGGGCACCACCGGCGCCAGCACCGTGGTGATCGCCTCGCCGCCACCGCCCGTGCAGTGCGCCGAGTGCGACCAGACCGTGCCCGGCAGGCCCGGGTCGATCAGGTTGCCCTCCACGGTGAACCAGTACTGCGTCCCCGGCGCCACCGGCTGCGGATCGATGCAGAACGTGTCGGCCCAGAGCGAGCCGTTGACGTTGTCCTGCCCGACGTACGCGTGGCCGACGTAGCCGACACAGTCCTGGCCGGCGGTCAGCACCGCCGTGAAGCTGAAGTGCCCGGCCCCGTCGGCCTGCACCGACTCAGGCGCCATGAACACCGCGTCGGCCGCCGCGCCGCCGGCCAGGCCGGCAACGGCGATGGTCACGCCCAGCAGAACCAGAAAACGTTGGCAAGGATTCATCACTGCCTCCGATCGGGGAACCCCATGCTCCCCGCTCGGAAGATACCACAAAAACGTTGAAAACGGCGAATCAACCCAGGCC
>JBHEPC010000206.1:0-5629 GCA_046260475.1 Candidatus Krumholzibacteriia bacterium
GGCTGGCACGCCTGGGACGGTCTGGACCAGGACGACCGCGACCTGGTCCTGGGCTGGAAAAACGTTCTGGAGGACTACAACGAGGGACGCACCGGACCGGGGAACTGCGAGGGCGGCGACGATGACGATGATGATGATGACGACGATGACGATGATGACGATGATGACGACGATGACGACGACGACGACGATGATGACGACGACGATGACGACGACGATGACGACGACGACTGATAGACCGGCCCGTTCGTGACGCCGGGCCTGAAACCGCCCCCCGCAAGGGGGGCGGTTTCGTCTAGATCACCCGGTTCGCGACCGCTAGGACCCTCTGGAAGGCACGCATCCACGCATCCACCGCCATCGCCCCGCTCTTGCCGCCGCCCGAACGCGGTGATAGGATCGCGCCAACCCGCACCCCGGAGGAATCCCGTGGAGCTCTTCGTCATCCAGATCGTGGTCGTCGCCATCCTGCTGCTGATCGTGGCCAGGATCGTGCCCGGAATCGAGATCGACGGTTGCCTCAGCTCCCTGCTGGCCGGCCTGGCGCTCGGCGTCATCAACGCGCTGCTCAGGCCCCTGCTGGTGCTGCTGACCCTGCCCATCACCGTGCTCACCCTCGGCCTGTTCCTGCTGGTGATCAACGCGTTGCTGCTGCGCCTCGCGGCCGCGATCGTGCCGGGGTTCCGCGTCACGGGATTCCTGCCCGCGTTCCTGGGCGCGCTGCTGCTGAGCATCTTCAGCTTCGGACTGACGCTGATCTTCTGAGCGGGCTCAGAACCGGGCGGGACGGTCCCCCGGACCTCGGTTCCGCCCCTAAATCGTTTTTCGCGTGACAAACCATAGCAATAAGGTATGATCAACGGTTCCCAGGGACCCTGCGCGTTCCTGGCGTCGTTGCGACGCCCTGCGTCCGAATTGTCTAGGGCCCGATTTCCCGGAGTGTCTCGCCATGAAACACGGTTTCCCTATTCTCGCGCTGACCAGTCTGTTTGTCCTGCTGGCCGTGCCCGCGGTGGCGGCCGATCCCGAGCCCGCCGAGCCGGTCGCCAGCGGCCAGGCCGGCGCCGGAGAACCCCAGGGCGGCTCCGCGCCCAACCTCGACGTCAACCAGGCCGAACTGCTCGAGAAGGACGCCACGGGAGCGCCCGCGCATACGGAGCTGGCGGAGCCCGAGGGCCGGGCCGTCAGCCCCCTGATGGAGGACATCAACCGGGTCGTGGCCGAGTCCACAGTGCGCCTGGCCGAGCTGCAGGGCCGCCTGGACCGCGAAATCGACGACCGGGCCGCCCTGGAGATCGTCCGCGCCATGGAGCAGGTCAAGATCCGGACCGAGCTGGACATCCTGGCGGTGCAGGCCGACCACGCCCGCCAAAACGGGCGCGAGGACCTCGCCCAGGAGATCGAGGGCGCCATCACCGAGATGACCGCGCCCCGGCCGCTGCGTCACCCCGTGGACCGCCCGGCACCCGACGCCGGCAACCGGTAGGGGGGCCTGACATGAGGATCCTGCTGCGAACCGCGATGGCGGCATGCCTGGGCTTGACCCTGGCCACGGCCGCGTTTGCCACCCAGGGGCCGCCGGTGAAGGTGCGGCTGCTGGGTGAACCCCGGGGCGTCGAGCCCGGCGAGAGTTTCAAGGGTACCCTGGAGATCCTGGTCGGCCGGAGCGCCGACCTCACCGACTTCCGCTTCGAGGGACCGGGATGGCGCGTGCGCGAGCTGTCCGTGCCCCGGCAGATGTTCCTGGACAAGGACGGGCGCCTGGAGATCCCCTTCGAGATCGAGGCGCTTGACGGCGCGGGCGAACTGCTGTTCCAGTTCGAGTTCGAGGGCGCGACGGTCACCAAGGAGCTGGACCTGACCCGCGCACACCACGAGCGCATGCGCGACGGGGCGCCGACCCGCGAGGCGGCGCCCGGTCCCGACCCCGAGCGCAACCCGGATCTGCAGCCGGCCCCCGCGCCCGCCGACGATCCCGCGGACAAGGGCGCCGGCGAGCCCGATCCCGAGGACCAGGGCGGGGCCGACAAACGCACCATCAACGTCAACGGCCGCTTCGTGTACCAGCGTTCGGACGGCGTGACCATCGGCGCCGACGGGGTGGCCGTGCGCGTCTACGACTCCGACACCTTCTCGGACGATCACCTGGGCACCACCACCACCGACGCTTTCGGCTACTAC
This sequence comes from Candidatus Krumholzibacteriia bacterium, assembly GCA_046260475.1. GTDB lineage: Bacteria > Krumholzibacteriota > Krumholzibacteriia > LZORAL124-64-63 > LZORAL124-64-63 > JACZKN01. The sequence goes on from JBHEPC010000206.1 coordinate 2,182, forward strand.
AGCATCAACATCAACACCGACAACGCCGGGGAGAACAACCCCGACCTGTACGTCGCGTTCGAGGCGGCCAACAGCAAGGTCGAGGTCGAGGACGCCACCTGGGAGATCAACTACTCCTGGGAGACCGGCGTCTGGGACAACTTCAGCGGCAGCACCCTGAACGTGGGCTGGCGCGAACCCAGCAACGAGAGCGAACATCCCGCCCTGCACATCCTCACCGACATCACCCGCACCTGGCGCTGGCTGATGAGCCACGAGGGCTACGACACCCCGGCCACCGACGTGCAGTGGCCCGACGGCGACTCGGGCGCCTGGTACAACAGTTTCTGGGAGGAGATCCACGTCGGCAGAAACCGGCAGTGGAACGAGGCCACCCACTCCCACGAGTACATGCACCACTGGGTGAACAAGTACGCGACGGCGGTCAGCCCGGACTACTGCAACGGGATCTGCGACACCGACGGCTGCGGCCACTGCATTTGGTGCTGGGAGACCGACCACGACGCCTTCGCGGAGGGTTTCCCCAACTGGGTGGCCGACGTGCTGACCCGCAGCTACGCCGGCGACTACGGCATCGCTTCCCTGAACTTCCGCGACCAGGAGGACCTCAACACCTGCAGCGCGGACGGCACCTGGGACGATCCCTACATCACCGAGGGTTTCTTCGGCGCCCTGCTGCGCGACATCGAGGACAGCGGCAACGACGACCACGCCCGCTATCCGGGGTTCGCCGACGTGATGAACGCGGGGACCAACGAGATCTTCGACGTGATCGACTTCGACCATCCCACGACCCCGGCCCAGTTCCTGCTGGACTTCCGCGACCGCTTCCCCGGCCTGAAGGAGGCCCTGTGGGAGACCGGCATGAACTGCGGCTACAACTTCGACGGCGCCGCGCCCGGGCCGGTGGCCAACCTGACCAGCTCCAGCCACAGCACGAGCGGCGATTCCCCGGACCCCACGGTCCGCTACACCTGGACGCGGGCCGCCGACGACGCCTCGGGCATCGCCGGCTACGGCCTCTACATCGCCGCGTCGGCGGGCATGCCCGGCGCGACCCAGGACATCGGTGACGTGACCAGCTACACCACGCCTGTCCTGGCGCCGGGAACCTACTATTTCAACATCCGCGCGGTGGACCGGGACGGGAACTGGAGCTCCAGCTACCGCTCGTACGGCCCCGTCACCATCCGCACGCCCGAGCCCTCGGACCTGACGGCCTACACGCCCACCGGCTGGACCTATCCGCTGGTGCCCCGGGACGACGCCACCGCCACCGGCTCGTCGGCCACCGTGTCCGCCACGCTGCCCGGCAACACCACCGGCACCTACTGGAACGTGCGCGGCATCAACCAGGGCGAGTCCGGCACCTCGGTGGGCTTCCAGACCCGCCTCTACGTGGACGACGTGTACCGCTGGTGGGCCGGCTGGGCGTCCATCGGCGCCGGTGGCAGCTTCTACGGCACCAACCTGGGCCCGCTGAGCGTGCCCGGCGGCCGCCATACCCTCGAGGCGCGCTACGACGCCACCGAGCAGGTCGCCGAGACCGACGAGACCAACAACCGCTACGGCCGCCAGTTCATCTGGACGCCCTACGTGCTGTCGCCGGGCGCGCCGATCGTGCGCGGCGCGCCGGCGGGCGGACAAGCCGGCTGGGACGCCGTCGGCGGCGGCGGCCTGTGGTACAACTGCGACGGTCTGCGCACCGGCAATCCCGGCTGGTGGACCGCCGTGTACGTGCGCGCCACCGCCAACAGCGACAACTACGAGGCCCGTCTGCACGCGGCCTCCACCGGGGCCGAGAACGGTTTCGCCACCAACCTCGGCTACTCCGGACGTCCGGCCGGCTACCTCGACGCGGTCCTGATCAACCGCAACGTCGCTTCCGGGTCGTCGTGGGACGTCGGCGTGCTGAACAACTCCGGCAGCACCGGCAGCTACGAGGCCGTCCAGACCAACAGCACCTCGTTCCTCTTCGGCGATTCGCTGACCGTCGCCATGGCCGAGAACGACTTCATGGACCTGCACGAGTTCTACGTGAGCGCCGACAACGCGGGCTTCGTGAGCGTGACCGTGGACACCGACCCCGACGCGGGTCCGTTGACGGTTCGGTGGTTGGCGCGGACCTTCGAGACGGGCAGCCTGAGCAGTTCCGCGGCGATGGACCTGACCGACTCCGGGACGGGACGCGCCCGCCTGGACATCGAGATTCCCGACGCGGGCCACAACTGCCTGGTGATCCACCGCGACCCGCGCGACGGCGGCAGCGCCCTCGACTACACCCTGGAGATCCAGCGCACGCCGCCCGACTTCCGGCCCCTTGCCGCGGCCGGCTGGCACGCGCCCATCGTGCCGCGGCCGGCCCACGACGGGACCGCCGGCTCGGTGGCCCTGCCGGACACCCTGCACGGCGGTGCGCCGACGACCTACCTGAACTTCGCCCTGCGCAACGACAGCCCCACCGGCAGCCCGGACGGCCTGCTGGTGCGGGCGTACATCGACGGCGTGTACCGGGCGTGGCTCAGCTACGGCGCGTTCGGCGGCAACCTCAACAGCCTGTTCAACTGGGATCACGCCTGGAACATCGCCGGCGGGCGCCACACCCTGGACATGCGCTGCGATCCCCTGCAGGAGATCGAGGAAATCCACGAAACCAACAACACCTACGGCGAGCAGTACGTGTGGTCGCCTTTGCCCCTCGCCGCCGGCACCGCCGTCGCCCGCAACACCCCGCCGGACCGCACCGGCGGCTGGGACGAGGTCGCCAGCGCCGAGCCCCTGTGGTTCAATTGCGACGGCCTGCGCCTGCCCAGGAACGGCTCCTGGTGGCAGGCCATGGCGGTCATGCCGGCGGCCGGCGCCGACGTGGACGTGCGCCTGCACCCCCTGCTGGCAGGGACCAAGAACGGCTTCGGCACCAACGTGGTCACCTCCAGCTGGGGACTGGAATCCTCGGACTACGTCCTGGTCAACTACAGCGTGGCGCCCTTGACGGGCATGGACGCCGGCGTGCTGAACTGGGGCGGCGGCGGCGGCTACACCGCCGAACACGCCGTCGAGGTCCACCGCGGCGCCAACCCCGTCGGCACGGTCGGGGACCTGGCCCTGGAGAGCGGCCGCATCCTGGATCTGCACGAGATCTACCTGGATCCGCTCGTGCTGCCGAACGGGATCTTCACGGTGCGGCTGGACGAGGTTTCCGGCAACGTGGACTGGGGCATCACCCTGCACCGGGCCGACACCGGATACCAGAACAAGTCCACGGTGGTCACCGACGGCATCGCCCACACCGGGCTGCCCGGCGCGGGCGAGGCCTTCAGCGTGACCGTGCCCGTTGCGGGCTACTATTGCCTGGCGGTCTGGAAGAGCAAGTCGGACGACCTGCTCAAGCACGGGTCCTACACCCTGACCTTCAGCAGCGCCGTCAGCTCGGTGGGCGACCTGCCGC
>JBHEPC010000207.1:0-5847 GCA_046260475.1 Candidatus Krumholzibacteriia bacterium
CCCGGCCTCGTCGCAGGCCAGCACGGCGACGTCGAGCGCGGGCAGGTCATGCACCACGGCCACGCCGCCGCCGCTGGCCTTGGCCGCCGCCGCGGCCGCCTGCGACGGCATGCCGAACCACAGGACGCGCACGCGGCCGGCTCCCCACGGGCCGACCTGCGCCGCCAGGGCGGTGGGCACCGGGGCGGCGGCCTTGGCGTGCCGCACCGCCGCCACGGTGGCGGCCTCGCGCAGGTCCGTCCACGCCGCCTGCCCACGGCCCCAGGCATCCAGGATGTCCTCGACGCCGTTGCCGTCCCGGTCCAGGCGGACGAAGGCCGCGTCGTGCGCGGCGGAGAAGGAGTAACCCGCGGCCGCCGGCCGGGCTGCCGTCATCGGCCACACGAGGGCGAACCCGAGGCCGACGAGCAGGATCGACCGACAGCTGGCGGCGCGAGGGACCGGGCGACCCTTGGGACGATCGCTGGTCAGGGGCCGGGCGCAGTCTGTGCGGATGGCGGCCATGGTGGGCTCCTCGGGAATGTCCGGCTCCGTTCCGGATCACCTGGGGCACCTGTCGACGCGGCCGCACCTCCGGCAGGGGAAGTGTCGACCGGCGTCACCCACGCTGCGCATCCGCGCGGCCGGGGTTACGATCCGCACCGGGTCGCGACGGTCGGGGGGCGGACGGGGCATCGCGGGCGCCCGGGGGGATCGCCTGAGGATACGGATTACGCGGTGCCGCGGCAACAGGACGACACGGGTCTCAGAAGGCCCCCGGCAGGTGCCGCAGGCGCAGGCCGCGCCCCTCGCCCCCGTGGTCGACGGCCACCACGTCGCAGCGGCAGCCCGCCGGCGCGGAGCCCGGGTGCTCGGCGAGCCAGCGACCGGCCAGGCGGCGCAGCACGGCCTGCTGGCGGCCGCCCAGCCAGGCCTCGGGCCGGTCCAGGGCCCCGGGGCCGCGGGTCTTCACCTCCACGAACACCACCACGCCGGCGCGGCCCACCACCAAGTCCAGCTCGCCCCCCGGGCGCCGCCAACGCCGGTCCAACACCCGGTAGCCGCAGGATTCGAGGAACAGGGCGGCGAGGGCTTCGCCGGTCTCGCCCAGGTCGTGGGCCGCGGTCATGGCGTGGTCCGATCCGGGAGCGTCAGCGGTCGGGGGAAAGAATCGTGCCCACCGCTCAGAAGAGCCGGCCCTGGTCCAGCAGCGCCAGCGGGCGGTAGCTGAGGCGATGCAGGGGGCAGGGGCCGAGGCGGTGCAGGGCCTCGCGGTGGGCGGCCGCGCCGTAGCCCTTGTGGGCGGCGAAGCCGTAGCCGGGGTGGTGGCGGTCCCAGGCGGTCATGACGCGGTCGCGGAAGACCTTGGCCAGCACCGAGGCCGCCGCCACCGCGGCGCTGGTGCCGTCGCCCCGCACCAGGCACTCGCAGGGCAGCGGCAGGGCGGGTGGGCGGTTGCCGTCGACCAGCACCAGGTCCGGCCGCAGGCGCAGGCGCGCCACCGCCCGGGCCATGGCCCGCAGGGTGGCCTGCAGGATATCGGTGGCGTCGATCTCGCCGGCCGAGACGGCGCAGGCGCCCCAGGTCAGGGCGCCGGTGCGAATCTCGGCGCACAGGCGTTCGCGGCAGCGCGCCGTCAGCCGCTTGCTGTCGTCCAGGCCGTCGGGGCACCACCCGGGCGGCAGCACGACGGCTGCGGCCACCACCGGCCCGGCCCAGCAGCCCCGGCCCGCCTCGTCGACGCCGGCCAGCACGAGGCGGCCGGCGCCGGACCTGGCGCGGTCGAAGGCGGCGAGGGAGCCGGCGGCGTCCACCGGGCTACCGGCGGGCTTCGCGGATCCTGGCCTTGCGGCCGGTGCGGCCACGCAGGTAGTACAGCTTGGCCCGGCGGATGCGGCCCCTCTTCGTGACGGTGATGCCGTCGACGTTGGGCGACTCCACCGGGAAGATGCGCTCGACGCCGACGCCGCCGGAGATCTTGCGCACGGTGATGGTGCGCTCCAGCCCGGTGCCCTGCTCGGCGATGACCGCGCCCACGAAGTTCTGGATCCGGGTCTTGCCGGCTTCGGTGATGCGCACGCCGACGCTGACGGTGTCGCCGATGTTGAAGTCCGGGAGGTCGCCGCGCAGGCCCTCCTGACGCATGATCTCGACGGTGTTCATCTGTGCCTCCAGTTCTGCCGTCCGCCGGGAGCATTCGCTCGCCCGCCGCGCCCGGCGCCCATCCGCCCCGGCAGCCGCCGGGGTACGCATTGCAATGGTCTCGTCGTCCGCGGCGCCCCTAGGCGTCGCCGTCGTCCTCGTCGCCGGCCAGGTCGGGCCGGCGCGCCCGGGTCCGCAGCTGCGCCTGCTGCCGCCGCCAGGCCTCGATCAAGGCGTGGTGCCCGCCGAGCAGCACCTCCGGCACCTGCAGCCCCCGGTACTCCGGGGGTTTGGTGTACCACGGGCAGTCCAGCCCCCCGCCGCGGTCGGCGGTGAAGCTGTCGTTGGCCGCGGAGTCCTCGTTGTGCAGCACGCCCTCGAGCCGCCGCACCACCGCGTCGGCGATCACCAGCGCGGGCAGCTCGCCGCCCGACAGCACGTAGTCGCCGATGCTGACCTCGCGCGTGACCACCAGCTCGCGGGCCCGCTCGTCGATGCCCTTGTAGTGGCCGCAGACGAGGATCAGCTCGCCCGCGTTCTCCAGTTCCGCCACCAGGTCCAGGGTCAGGGCCTCGTCGAAGGTCTCGCCCTGGGGCGTGGTGAGGATGACCGTGGTCTCCTCGCGGCCCCGGCAGGCCTCGACCGCCTCGACCACCGGCGGCGCCATCATGATCATGCCCGCGCCGCCCCCGTAGGCCGTGTCGTCCACGGTGCGGTGCTTGTCCACGGCGAAGTCGCGGATGTCCACGACGTCGTAGCGGACCAGGCCGGCGCGCTCGGCGCGCCCCGGGATGCTGGTGGCCAGCACCGTCCGCACCATCTCCGGGAAGAGGGTCAGGATGCGGATGACCGGCGCGTCACTCCCGGTTGGCATCCAGCAGTCCCTCCGGTGCGTCGACCACCAGGTCGCCCTCGAGCCCGTCGTCCGGCCGCAGGATGGGCGCGACGGCCGGGATCAGGATCTCCCCCGCGCCGTCGGGCACCACCAGCAGCAGCTGGGCGCCGGCCCGCCGCACCTCGTCCACGCTGCCGATCACCTGACCGTCCGGGGCCACGACCCGCCGGCCCAGGTAGCGGAACGCCAAACCCTGGGCCGGTCGCGGGAAGTCCGGGTCCAGGTAGCTCGTGCGCAGGAAGCCCAGCTCCCGGCCCACCAGCGCCTCGGCTCCGTCGCGGTCGTCGCAGCCGTCGGTCACGAGGGCGAGGCAACCGCCGCCCGTGGGCCGATGGCGCCGGACCCGCGCCGGCGTGCCGTCCTGCCAGACCAGGAACCCGCTGTCCAGCAGGGGCTCGTGGAAATCCAGCAGAGGGTACAGCTTCACTTCCCCGCGCAGGCCCACGGCATTGACGATCTCGCCGATGGCGACGAACGGGTCCACGCGCTACTCGACGATCTCCAGCCCCAGGCGCTGGTCGGTACGGGCGCTGACCGCCGCCAGCAGGACCCGCAGGGCCCGGGCCGTCTGCCCGCCCTTGCCGATCACCTTGCCCAGGTCCTCCGGATGCACCTTGACCCGGTAGACGTCCCGACCCTCGCGCCGGACGATGTCCACCGTCACGTCGTCCACGTGCTCGACGAGGTTGACCACCACGAAGGAGACGAGTTCGAGCACCCTCTCCTGGCCGATGGTCAGCTCTTCGGCGTGCTCCGGAGCGTGCTCCGGAGCCTGATTCGGGGCCTGGTCCGGGGCCTGGTCCGGGGCCTGGTCAGGGACCTGGTCCGGGGCGAACCCGTTCTCCGGCGCCCCGCTCAATTTTCCCCGTCCTCGGCTGCGGGCTCGTCGGCGGCGGCTTCTGTGGCCTCCGCGGCGGCCTCGGTCCCGGCGGCAGCGGCCGCGGCGGCGGCAGCGGCGGTTTCGGCAGCCTTGGCCTTGGCCTCGACCTCCCGGCGGTCGCGCTCGTCGCGCTCGGCCTGGCGGCGGGCGGAGGCGGCGTCCGCCGCGCCCTGCTTGCGGCCCTCGGCACCCTGGCGCCACTCGGCAACCTTCGCCTCGACCGCGTCCTGCTCCAGGCCCTGCTTGACCAGCGAGAACTTGAAGAGCACGCCCTCGGCGCGCAGCAGGCTGCGGGCGGTCTCGCTCAGGGTCGCGCCCTTGCCCAGCCACGAGATGATCTCGTCGGTGTGCAGGTCGACCTCGGCCGGCTCGGCGAACGGGTTGTAGTAGCCCAGGTTCGCCAGGTAGGCGCCGTCGCGGCGCTTGCGGCTGTCCAGGACCACGAGGCGGTAGAAGGGACGCTTCTTGCGACCCATGCGGGTCAGGCGGATCGTCGTAGCCACTCTCAACCTCCACTGTCTTGGTATCGCACCGGGCCCCATGCCCCGTGCGCGTGCCCGGCCCCGCGGGGCCGGCTGGCGGTCAACCGCCCAGGACCCGGCGGCCGAACTCCTGCAGGCCGCCCGTCGCGTTGATCTGCTTCATCATCCGCTTCATGTCCCGGTACTGCTTGAGCAGCTTGTTGACCTGCGAGACGTTGGTCCCGCTGCCGCGGGCAATGCGCTTGCGCCGCGAACCGTTGATGATGTCGGGCCGCCGCCGCTCGTCGCGAGTCATCGAGTTGATGATCGCCTCGACGCGCGCGAGCTGGCCGTCGTCCACCTTGGCCTTGTCCAGGGCGCCCGCGTTCATGCCCGGCAGCATGCCCAGAACACCCTTGAGCGGCCCCATCCTCTTCATCTGGCGGATCTGCCGCTGGAAGTCCTCCAGGGTGAAGTGGCCCTCGGCGAAGCGGCCGGCCAGCAGCTCGGCCTCGTCCAGGTCCATCTTCTGTTCGGCCTGCTCGATCAGCGTGAGCACGTCGCCCATGCCGATGATGCGGCCGGCCATCCGCTCCGGATGGAAGACCTCCAGGTCCTGCGGCTTCTCGCCCACGCCGCACAGCTTCACGGGCCGGCCGGTGACCTCGAGCACGCTGAGGGCCGCGCCGCCGCGCGCGTCGCCGTCCAGCTTGGTCAGCACGGCGCCGTCGAAGTCCAGCCGCCCGGCGAAGGCCGTGGCAATGGTCACGGCCTCCTGGCCGGTCATGGCGTCCAGCACGAGCAGCTTCTCGTCCATGGGCACGGTCGCGGCGATGGACTCGAGCTCCTTCATCAGCTCGTCGTCGATGTGCAGGCGGCCGGCGGTGTCGACGATCAGCACGTCGCACTTGTTGTCCCGGGCGCGCCGGTGGCCCAGCTTGACGATCTGCGCGGCGTTGGTCCGCTCGCGATCGCTGTGCACGGGCACGCCGATGGAATCGCCGATCATGTGCAGCTGGTCGATGGCCGCCGGACGGTAGATGTCCGCCGCCACCAGCATGGGCCGGCGGCCCTCCTGCTGCAGCTTCAGCGCCAGCTTGCCGCAGAAGGTGGTCTTGCCCGAGCCCTGCAGGCCCATGACCATGACCGTGGCGACGTCCTTGCCCACCGGCAGGTTCAACTCGGCGGCTTGGCCCCCCAGCAGCGCGGTCAGCTCGTCATGGAGGATCTTGACCACCTGCTGGGCCGGGGTCAGGCTGCCCAGCACCTCCTGGCCCAGGGCCTTCTCGCCGACGGACGACACCAGCTTCTTGGCCACGGCGTAGTTGACGTCGGCCTCGAGCAGGGCCATGCGCACCTCGCGCAGGGCCTCCTTGATGTTGTCTTCGGTCAGGCGCTCGCTGCCGGCCAGCTTCTTCATGGCCTGGTCGAGGCGCCTGGTCAGGTCCTGGAACACGTCGCTACGTCCTTCAGCGTCCGGCGGCGCGGAC
>JBHEPC010000223.1:0-10531 GCA_046260475.1 Candidatus Krumholzibacteriia bacterium
GAATATAGGGGCGATGGGGGGCGGGGGCAAGGGGGCCGCAGGCGCCGGGCCGGGGGAAATCCCGCGGCGCCTTGCTATCGCGCCCCGGCCGGTGTTACTTGGCAAGTCAGCCTGCAGCCCCGGGGGCACCCAGCGAAAGGCCCGGCCGCGCACCATGGCTCCAACCTTCTCGCCCGACATCATCGCGCGCGTCAAGGACGAGACCGACATCGTCGAGGTCGTCAAGCGCGAGGTCGACCTGAAGCAGGCCGGATCCGTGTACAAGGGTCTGTGCCCGTTCCACCGCGAGAAGACCCCCTCCTTCATCGTCACCCCGTCGCGCGGACGCTACCACTGCTTCGGCTGCGGCACCGGCGGCGACGTCATCTCCTTCGTCATGGAGACCGAGGGCGTCACCTTTCCCGAGGCCGTGGAGATCCTGGCCCGGCCCCTGGACATCGACCTGTCGGCCTGGCTCCGCGAGGACGAGGGCGAGGGCGAGCGCCGCGCCTTCCACCGGGCCAACGAGGCGGCGGCCGTCCTGTGGCACGAGGCCCTGTACGACGACCGCACGGGCCGGGCGGCCCTGGAGTACCTGCACCGCCGCGGCTTCGGCGACAAGGTGCTGCGGGACTTCGACGTGGGTTGGGCCCCGGCCGCGGCCGACTGGCTGGAACCGCGCCTGGCCCAGGCCGGGGTGGACCGCGACCTGGCCCTGGCCAGCGGGGTGGTGCGCAAGGGCGACCACGGCACATTTGCCTATTTCCGCGGGCGCATTATCTTCCCCATCAGGAGCATATCCCGACAGGTGACCGGTTTCGGTGGCCGGGTCATCGACGATAACGAACCCAAGTACCTGAATTCCTCCGACAGCACCTACTTTTCGAAGGGCAAACTGCTCTACGGCTTCGACGCCTCGCGGATGGCGATCGCCCGGGAACGTGCGGCCGTCCTCGTCGAGGGGTATCTTGATCTGTTGGCGCTGGTGCAGGCGGGGATCACCAATGTGGTGGCCACCTGCGGGACGGCCTTCACGCCCGAGCAGGCGCGGCTGATCCGGCGCGGGGCGCCCAAGGTGGTGCTTGTGTTCGACGGGGACCGGGCCGGCCTGAAGGCGGCCGTGCGCTCGGCGGACATCGCGCTGCGGGCGGGCCTGGAGCCCCGGATCGTGCGCCTGCCCGCAGGCGAGGACCCCGCGTCCCTGGTCATCGGCCGGGGCGAGGAGGCCATGGCGCAGGCGCTGGCGGCCACCGAGGGCTATATTCCCCTGCTCAAGGCCCTGGCCGACGAGCGGGGGGGCGACCGCGAGTTGGCCGAGCGGGCGGTCAAGCAGGCCCTGGGCACCGTGGCCGGCATCCCCGACCCCCTGCGGCGCGAGTACGTGCTGCAGGAGACGGCCGAGGTGTTCGGTCTCAGCCGCCCGGTGCTGGAGGCGGCGCTGGCCTCGATGGAGGCCGCGCGGCCCGCGTCCGCCCGCCGGGCCGAGGCGTCCCGGGCCGCGCCGGCCGCCGCGGCCACGGCCACGGCCGAGGCTGCCGAAGACGGGCAGCAGGAGGCGGGGTCCGCGGCACCGGCCGCCGGGCGCCGCGCTTCGCGGGTCCGCCGCTCCCTGGCCACCGTGCAGGTGGGGGCGGTGGAGGCGCAGTTGATGGAAACGATCCTGGGGGACGACACGGGCGAGGGCGCCCGCGTCTTCCTGGCCGACAGGGGCGACCTGCCCCTGCGGCAGACGGAGGCCCGGCTGCTGGCTCAAGAGCTGGAGGCCTGGGCGGCACGCCAGAAGGAGGGTTCCCGGATCACCCCGCGGGAACTCGTCCTGGAACGGTGGAACACGGCGGGCGACGGAGCGTACCGGGCGTACGTCAGCCGTCTGCTCGCCAAGGAGGACCGACCGCACGACACGGACATCGGCAGGGTCATCAGGGACTGTCTCGACCGGCTCCGCCGGGATCTCCGATCCCGCCGGGGCTGAACGGCCCGGACCGGCGCCTCGCGGGGCGTCCTCCGGCCGGCAGGGACCACCGCAGACGGGGGCAAACAGACCTATGGACAAGCAGAAGTTCGACGCCATCATCACCGAGATCCGCCGCACGGCCACCGCCAAGGGCGGCTACATCCTTCACGACCAGATCAACGAACTGCTAGGCGACGAGACCGATTACGAGCTGATCGAGCGCATCTACGACAAGCTCGGCGAGCTGCAGATCGAATTCTACGACACCGAGGACGAGGCGGTCGACAAGATCTCCCGGCGCAAGCGCAAGGAGAAGAAGAAGGCCCCCGCGGCCCGCAAGCTCCAGCGGACCAACGTCAAGTACGACGACCCGGTGCGCATGTACCTGCGGGAGATGGGCCGCGTGCCCCTGTTGACCCGCCAGGGCGAGGTGAATCTGGCGCGGCGCATGGAGGACGGCCGCCTGGCCATCATCCAGGCCACGCTGCGCAGCCAGCACGCCCTGAAGGAGCTGCGCCAGACCGCCAACCAGCTGCTGGCCGAGTCCGTCCACGTGGACGAGGTCATCCAGCACGACACCTCCACCTGGAACGTGCACCTCTCGGCGGCCAAGGAGGGCAAGCGCCTGCTGCGTTCCCTGGATCGGATCGAGAAATACCGCAAGGAGATGGCGGTCTTCCGCAAGGAGCTCGACACCTGCGGCAACCCCGCGCGCGCGACCCAGGTCACGCGCATGCTGCAGACCAGGGAGCAGAAGATCCTGGACGAGTTCCTGGAACTGCATCTGGCGCCCGCGCAGGTGGAGCAGCTGGCCAACAAGCTGTTGCTCGTCCACGGCAAGGTCGAGGATCTGCACGCCCGCATCGCCAAGGCGGAGGAGGAGGTCGGGCTGCCGTGCGCCGAGATGGCCGCGGCCCTCAAGACCAAGGGCCTCAGTCCGACGCAGGCCGAGCTCATCAAGGAGGCGCACAAGGCGGTCAAGAGCCTGCGCAAGCGCATCCAGGACATCGAGCGGGAGATCGGCCTGACCGGCGACGAGCTGCGCGCCATCGGCAACGAGATCGTGCTGGGCAAGCGGCAGGTGGACACCGCGCAGCGGGAGATGATCGAGGCCAACGTGCGCCTGGTGATCTCCATCGCCAAGCGGTACACCAACCGGGGCCTGGAATTCCTGGACCTGATCCAGGAGGGCAACAGCGGCCTGATGCGCGCGGTCGAGAAGTTCGACTACCGCAAGGGCTACAAGTTCTCCACCTACGCCACCTGGTGGATCCGCCAGGCCATCACCCGGGCCATCGCCGACCAGGCCCGCACCATCCGCGTGCCCGTGCACATGATCGAGGCCATCAACAAGGTGAACCGGGCCCACCGCCAGCTGCTGCAGGAGCTGGGGCGCGACCCCAAGCCGGAAGAGGTGGCCGTCTTCCTGGAGATGCCCCTGGAGAAGGTCCAGGGGGTGCTGCAGGCCAGCATGGAGCCGGTGAGCCTGGATCGGCCCATCGGCGAGGACGAGGACAGCAACCTCTCGGACTTCATCGAGGACGAGAACGCGCCCTCGCCGTCCAAGCTGGCGGCCCATTCCATGCTGAAGGACCAGATGCAGCGGGTCCTCAGCACGCTCACGCGCCGCGAGGAGAAGGTCATCCGCCTGCGCTTCGGGCTGGGGGACGGCACCCCCCGCACGCTCGAGGAGGTGGGCACGATCTTCAAGGTCACCCGCGAACGCGTGCGCCAGATCGAGGCCAAGGCCCTGCGCAAGTTGCGGCATCCCAGCCGCAGCCGCAAGCTCAAGGGCTACGGCGACATGGTGTAGATAACCGGCGCCGGCGGCCCGTTTTCGGGTTGACCCGGCCCGGGGCAGGATCTATCTTGCCCCTCCCGGTCGTGGGCCTATAGCTCAGTCGGTTAGAGCAGCCGGCTCATAACCGGTCGGTCCCAGGTTCAAGTCCTGGTGGGCCCACCACAGGCTCCGGGCCGCGGCACCGGTCACGACAGGATGGGCGATTAGCTCAGCTGGCTAGAGCGCTCGCCTCACACGCGAGAGGTCACTGGTTCGAGTCCAGTATCGCCCACCATCCTGACGTGACCGGTCCGGCCCGCCGGGCCGAGCGAGGCCCCTGCGCTTCGCGACCCATGACGAGTGAGCAGGAGAGGGGTGCCCCGGCGGCGCCCTTTTTCCGTTCCCGGGCCCGGCCGGGCCGCGCCGGGCCGCGCCGGAAGGAGGGCCGTTGGAAGCGAGCATCGTCATCGACGTCCTGGTCGAGTTCGCGCGCCGCGAGCAGGAGCTGACCGAGGTCCTGGCCGCGGCGGCACGCCACCGCAAGGAGGCCCGGGACCGGCAGGAGCTGCTGGTGGAGCTGGCCGACGACGCCGCTCTGGCCGGCGGCGCCCTGGACGAGGCCGAGGCGGCGTACCGCCGCCGCGAGCGGGACCTGCGGGACCTGGAGGCGCGGCTGGCCGACCGCCGCGGCCGCCAGGTGGGGGTCGCCGACCGCCGCCAGCACCGGGCCCTGGCCGAGGAGATCGCCCAGCTCGAGGCCCGCATCGACCAGCTGGAGAACGAAGCCATCGCCGGGCTGGACGAGGCGTCCACCCGCCGGTCCGCGGCGGAAGCCGCCCGCAGCGACGAAGCCGACCTGGCCGCGCGGGATCTGGCTGCCCACGCGGACCTGGCGGCGGGCGTGGCGCGGGCCGAGGCGGCCCTGGCCGAGATCCGGGCCGAGCTCGAGCGGCTGCAGCGGATGCTGCCGCCGGACGTGGCCCGCCACGTCGCCCGCCTGCGCGGGCGGGACGGCCACGCCGTGGCCTGGGTCGAGCAGGGGGCCTGCACGGGCTGCTTCGCCCAGCTGCCGCCCCAGGATGGCATCGCCGCCGACCAGGGCCGCCGGCTGGTCAAATGCGCCTCGTGCGCCCGTTACGTGGTGCGCAAACCGTGGCGATGAGGCATCCTGTGCTCGGTGACCGAGCGCGGACCCTGCCCAAAGGAACGACGACGTGAACGACGCCGCCCACCCCGAGACCCTGGCCGACCTGCTGCGCACCCTCGAGCGCAGCAACGACCTGCGCACCCTGGCCCGCGAATGCGGCCTCTCGGTCAGGGAGCTGCGCCGCCGCCTGGCCATCTGGCGCCGCGAGGTCCAGGCCGACGACGAGGAGGCGCCCGGCCGGGCCGTGCCCGCGCCTGCGCCCGTCCCCGCGGCCGCCGCGCCGGCCGGCGACTGGCCCGACCTGCCCGCCGCCGCCACCGTGGCCGCCGATCCCCTGCCCGATCCCGACGCCGTCCTGGAGATCCACACCGATGGGGCCAGCCGCGGCAATCCCGGGCCCGCCGCCGTGGGCATCGTCTTCGGCGTCCGGGGCGGCCCCGCCCTGTGCGTCCACAGCGAGGCCATCGGCCGCGCCACCAACAACGTGGCCGAGTACCGGGCCGCCGTCATCGCCCTGGAGCACTGCCGCCGCTGGGGCGTCCGGCGGGTGCACCTGGTCATGGACAGCGAGCTGATCGTGCGCCAGCTCCACGGGGCCTACCGGGTCAAGAGCCCGGACCTGCGCCCCCTCTACCAGCAGGTGGTCTTCCTCAGCCGCGGCCTGCAGGAGTTCCGCGTCCGCCACGTCAAGCGCGAGCACAATGCCCACGCCGACGCCGTGGCCAACCGGGCCCTGGACGCCTGACGCCCCGCCGCAGCTCGCGGTCCCCTGCCCGTTTTTTGCTGTGACACCGCCGGTCGCCGGCATTATCATGACGAAGTGAGAAGTCGGGGAGACAGTCGCGGGTCTCCCAACCTCCGGTTGGGAGGTTCGAGGAAAGTCCGAGCTCCACAGGGCAGGGTGCTGGCTAACGGCCAGGGGGAGTGATCCCACGGAAAGTGCCACAGAAAACATACCGCCGGGCATTTCCGGTAAGGGTGAAAAGGCGAGGTAAGAGCTCACCGCGCCTCCGGTGACGGAGGTGGCAGGGCAAACCCCACCTGGAGCAAGACCAAATAGGGGAGGATGAGGTGGCCCGCCTCGTTCGCACTCCCGGGTAGGTCGCTCGAGGCCGTCGGCAACGGCGGTCCCAGATACATGACTGTCGCCGCTTCGCGGCAACAGAACTCGGCTTACGACCGGCTTCTCACGTTTTTCGTCAGCGGGCGGGACGCGGCTTCCCTGAAGGAGGCCGCGACCCGTTCGTTCCGGCGACCCGCGCGGTGCGGGCGCCGGACAGCGCACGGGAGACGTGGTGCAGTACGCCTTGGGACTCGAGCCCGGCGCGCCGGTCGGCATCTTCAGCGGCCGGCCCTGGCGCCCCCACTTCGCCGTCGACGACGGCGTCGTCAGCGTCATGCGCCGCAAGATCCCCCTGGACTTCCAGGTCTCGGACACCCTGCTGGCGGTGCTGGCCGGCCGCGGCGTCACGCGCGGTGGCGAGCTGGAGCACTTCTTCTACCCGTCCCTCGAGCACCTGCACGACCCCTTTGCCCTGCAGGAGATGGATCGCGCCGTCGAGCGCGTCTTCGCCGCGGTGCGGCGCGGCGAGCGGGTGGCCATCCACGGCGATTTCGACGTGGACGGCATCACCGGCAGCGCCCTGCTGGCGGAGACCCTGGCGGCCCTGCAACTGGACGGCGACCGGGTGCGGGCCGAGCCGGCCTTCATCCCCGACCGGGCCATCGACGGCTACGGCGTGGCCGCACGCATGATCCGCGAGTGGGCCGCCCGCGGGGTCACCCTGCTGATCACCGTGGACACGGGGGCGGCCGCGGCCGCGGAGATCGACCTGGCCCGCGCCTCGAACATGGACGTGATCGTCCTGGACCACCACATCTTCGAGGGCCGGCCCGCCGCCGTGGCGCTGGTCAATCCCCGGCGCGACGACGCCACCTACCCCAACGGCGAGCTGTGCGGGGTGGCCGTGGCCTTCAAGTTCGCCCAGGCGCTGAAGCAGGCCGAGCCGCGCTGCCTGCCCGACGACTTCCTGGCCTCGGTGCTGGACCTGGTGGCCCTGGGCCTGGTGGCCGACCAGATGGCCCTGGTGGGGGAGAACCGCATCCTGGTCAAGAAGGGGCTCGAGCGCTTCAACGACCGCCAGACCATCCGCCCGGGCCTGGCCGCCCTGCTGGCGGTCAGTGGCCTGGACCGGGGCTTCCCGGTCACCACCGGGGACTTCGCCTACCAGCTGGCGCCGCGCCTGAACGCCTGCGGGCGCATCGGCCGGGTCATGACGGCGCTGGAGCTGCTGCTGACCCGGGACGCGGAGACCGCCCGCCGCCTGGCCGAGGAGGCCGACCGCACCAACACCCGCCGCAAGGAGCAGGACCTGCTGCTGAAGGAGGAGGCCATCGACATGGCCGTCCCCTACGTGCGCAGCGGCGACCCCGGCCTCGTGCTCGCCAGCAGCGCCTGGCACAAGGGCATCATCGGCATCGGCGCCGCCCGCCTGGTGGAGCAGTACCAACTGCCGGTGATCCTGATCGCCGTGGAGGGCGAGGAGGCCCGCGGCTCGGCGCGCAGCGTGCCCAACGTGGACGTCAAGGCCATCCTCGACGCCTGCGGCGCCCACCTGCTGCGCCACGGCGGGCACGCCCAGGCGGCCGGCATGACCCTACGCTCCCGGGACATCGACGCCTTCCGGGAAACCTTCCTGGCCGCCCTGCGGCGGCAGCCCCACAGCGGGCCCGTGCCCGAGGGCTACGACCTGGATTTGTGCCTGCACGAGCTGGGCACCCGCGACGTGGCGCGCCTGGTGCGGGAGCTGGACCACCTGGAGCCCTTCGGTTCGGGCAACCGCAAGCCGGTCTTCCGCTGCCGGGGGCTGCGCCTGCAGCGGCCGCCCACCTACCTCAGCGGCGGTGCCCATCTGCGCTTCGCCTTCCGCGGCCCGGCGCGCGCGAACGGCGACCAGGCGCCCGCCCTGTCCCGGGAGTTCGTCTCCTTCGGCTGCGGCGACGCCTGGCGGCGGATGCTCGACCGCGACGGCCTGTCGGTCCGGGACCTGCTGGACCGCGACTGGGACATCCTCTTCCAGGTGGGGCGCAGCACCTTCCGGCCCCGCAACGGCAGCTACGACCCGGTGCAGCAGCTGCTGGTGGACCTCCGGCCGGGGGCTGCGCGGTGACCGCCGAGCGGGCCGTCGGCGAGATCGACCTCCGCGCCATGATGGAGGAGATCGTCGGTCGGGTCGCCCTCTACAACCCGCACGCCGACCCGGCGAGGCTGTGGGCGGGCTACGAGTTCGCCCAGGCCGCGCACGCCGGGCAGATGCGCCGCAGCGGCGAACCCTACTTCGCCCACGCCCTGACCGTGGCGCGCATCCTTTGTGACCTGCGCCTGGACAGCGATACCCTCGTCGCCGCCATGGTCCACGACGTGGTGGAGGACACGGAGCACTCCCTGGACGAGATCCGCGAGCGCTTCGGGCGCGAGGTGGCCCACATGGTCGACGGCGTGACCAAGATCAGCGGCATCCGCGCCCCCAGCCGCGAGGCCCGCAAGGCCGAGACCTACCGCAAGCTGGTGCTGGCCATCGCCCAGGACCCGCGCACGGTGCTGATCAAGCTGGCCGACCGCCTGCACAACATGCGCACCCTCAGCTGGCTGGCGCCGGAGCGGCAGCAGGACATCGCCCAGGAGACCATGGACGTGTACGCGCCCCTGGCCCACCGCTTCGGCATCGCCCGCATCAAGTGGGAGCTGGAGGACCTGGCCTTCAAGGTGCTGCAGCCCGAGCGCTACTTCGAGGTGGAGTCGGGCATCAAGCAGTCCCGCGCCGAGCGCGAGCGGCTGATCGACAAGCTGGCCGTGCCCCTGAAGGCGGCGCTGGCCGAGGCCGGCGTCCGCTGCGGCGTGTCGGGCAGGCCCAAGCACTTCTACTCCATCTACCGCAAGATGAAGGCGCAGGAGATCGGCCTGGACCGCGTCTACGACCTGCTGGCCCTGCGCGTCATCGTCGAGACCAAGGCCGACTGCTACCACGCCCTGGGCATCCTGCACTCCCACTTCCCGCCCCTGGCCGACCGCATCAAGGACTACATCGCCACGCCCAAGCCCAACGGCTACCAGTCCATCCACTCGACGGTGCGCGTCCCGGGCGGCAAGTTCATCGAGGTGCAGATCCGCACCGAGGAGATGCACGAGCGGGCCGAGTTGGGCATCGCCGCGCACTGGCGCTACAAGGAGGGCGGCGGCGCCGACCACGCCGACCTCGCCGACATGGTCAAGTGGCTGCGCCAGATCATGGAGTGGGAGGAGGACGTCGACGACGCCAGCCAGTTCATGGACTCGCTGAAGTTCGACTTCTTCAGCGACGAGGTGTTCGTCTTCAGCCCCGGCGGCGACGTCTTCCAGCTGCCCCGCGGCGCCACGCCCCTGGACTTCGCCTTCCGCATCCACAGCGAGGTGGGCTTCCGCTGCATCGGCGCCAAGGTCAACGGGCGCATCGTCACCCTGCGCAGCGAGCTGCACAACGGCGACACCGTGGAGATCCTCACCAGCAAGACCCCCAGCCCCAGCGCCAACTGGCTGGAGATCGTCAAGACCAGCCGCGCCAAGCACCACCTGCGACGCTGGCTGCGGGCCACCCAGCACGAGGAGAGCGTCAAGCTGGGCCGCGACATCCTCGAGCGCGAGCTGACCCGGGCCCACGTGCGCGTGCGCGTGGACGACCTGCAGGAGGTGGCCCAGGAGCTGGGCTTCCAGGAGCTGGACAAGATGCTCGCCGCCGTCGGCCGCGGCGACATCACCCACCAGAAGGTGGTCAGCCGGGTCACGCCGCGGCCCGAGTCGGCGGCCGAGAAGGTGCTGACCCGGGGCCGCGAGCTCTACGACACGCTGCTGCGCCGCAGCACCAGCGGCGTGAAGGTCGCCGGCGTGGACAACCTGATGGTCAGCTATGCCCGCTGCTGCCAGCCCATTCCCGGCGACGGCATCGTCGGCGTGATCACCCGCGGCCGCGGCGTCTCGGTGCACCGCGCCGGCTGCACCAACCTGAACGACCCGAACCTGGGCCCCGAGCGCCTGATCGAGGTCAGCTGGGACACCTCGCCCGACCAGGTCTTCATGGTCAAGCTCATCATCACCTCCACGGACCGGAAGAACCTGCTGATGGACCTGAGCAACACGCTGAGCCTGACCAATACCAACATCGCCAGCGGCGATTTCGACGTGGAGAACGACCTGGCCCGGGTCACCCTGGTGATCGAGGTGCGCAACCTGAACAACCTCGAGAAGATCATCAAGGCCCTGGGCAAGGTGCGCGGCGTGCAGAAGATCGAGCGCTTCCAGCTGGGCCAGCCCCACTAGGACGAAGGACGGAGGACGGATGCGGGTAGTCGTGCAGCGCAGCGGCCCGGCCCGGGTCACGGTCGACGGGCAGACCGTCGGCGCCATCGCGCGCGGCCTGGTGGTCCTGGCGGCCTTCGCGCCCGGGGACACCGACCGCGAGCTGGCCTGGATGGCGCGCAAGCTGCCGCGCCTGCGCATCTTTCGCGACGACGAGGACCGCATGAACCGCAGCCTCGAGGAAGCGGGCGGCGGCATCCTGCTGGTCAGCCAGTTCACCCTCTACGGCGACTGCCGCAAGGGCCAGCGCCCCGGCTTCACGGGCTCGGCGCCGCCGGA
>JBHEPC010000233.1:0-3001 GCA_046260475.1 Candidatus Krumholzibacteriia bacterium
GAGCCGACGTGATCCCCACTCCTATGCCGACCTGGATCAGGGCCGGGTCGCCCACCTGGACCTGGACCTGGACCTCGACTTCGCCACCAGCCGCATCACCGGGCGCGCCCGCCTGGACCTGGCCGCGCCCGCCGGCGGGCCCCTGGACCTGGACACCCGCGACCTGGAGATCACCGGGGTGACCGGCCCCGACGGCAGCCCGCTGCCCCATAAGCTGGACGCGCGCGACTCGATCCTGGGCGCGAAGCTGCAGGTGCAGCTGCCGGCGGGTACGGACTCCCTGACCGTCGCCTTCGTCACCAGCCCCGAGGCCTCGGCCCTGCAGTGGCTCGAACCGGCCATGACCGCGGGCGGGCAGCATCCCTACCTGTTCAGCCAGTGCCAGGCCATCCACGCCCGCAGCATCATCCCCTGCCAGGACTCGCCGCTGGCGCGGTTCACCTTCGACGCGCGCGTGACCGTGCCCGAGGCCCTGACCGTGGTCATGGCCGCCGCCCCCGGCGACGCGACCGCCGGCCCGCGGCCGGGCACCCGCACCTTCGCCTTCACCATGCCCCAGCCCATCCCGCCGTACCTGTTCGCCCTGGCGGCCGGGAACATCGTCGACCGGGACCTGGGCCCCCGTTCGCGGGTCTACACCGAGCCGGAGATGCTCGAGGCCTCGGCCTGGGAGTTCGCCGACGTGGACCGCATGCTGCTGGCCGCCGAGGGCATCTTCGGCCCCTACCTGTGGGACCGATTCGATTTCCTGGTCATGCCGCCCAGCTTCCCCTACGGCGGCATGGAGAACCCGCGCCTGACCTTCCTGACGCCCACCCTGCTGGCGGGGGATCGCTCCCTGGTCAACGTGCTGGCCCACGAGCTGGCCCACAGCTGGACCGGCAACCTGGTGACCAACGCCACCATCGACGACTTCTGGCTGAACGAGGGCTTCACCGTGTGGGCCGAGCGCCGCATCCTCGAGCAGCTGGAGGGGACCGAGGCCCGGTCCCTGTCGGCCGCCATCGGCCGCAAGGGTCTGCAGGACGCCCTGGACCACTTCGGTACGGACTCGCCCTTCACCCGCCTGCAGACCGACAGCTGGGGCGCCGACCCGGACGAGTTCTACTCGATGGTGCCCTACGAGAAGGGCTTCCTGCTCGTGGCGCTGATGGAACAGACGGTGGGCCGCGAGCGGTTCGACGCCTTCGTCCGCAAGTACATCGAGCGCTTCCGCTTCACCTCCATCACCACCGCGGAGTTCGAGGCCTTCCTGGAGGCCGAGCTGCCGGGCGTGGCCGCAAAGGTCGGGGCCGAGGCCTGGATCCGCGGCGAAGGCCTGCCGGACAACGCCCCCGTGTTCACCTCGGCCCGGCTGCAGGAGCTGCAGGGGCTGGCCCGTGGCTGGCCCGAGGGCCGGCGACCGGACCCGGCCGCGGCGGCCGCCTGGCCCGCCATCGACTGGCAGATCTACCTGCAGGCCCTGCCCCGGGACCTGGGCCAGAAGGGCTGCGCCTGGCTGGATGAGCACTTCGACCTGACGGCCGCCGGCAACAGCGAGATCCTCTGCAACTGGCTGGCCCTGGCCGTGGGCAACGGCCACGAGCCGGCCTACGCCCGGGCCGCCGCCTTCGTGGGCCAGGTGGGGCGGATGAAGTACCTCAAGCCCCTGTACACGGCGCTGCACGGCAACAAGGCCACCCGCAGCCTGGCGGCCGAGACCTTCGCGGCCAACGCGCCGGGGTACCATCCCATCGCGCGCGTGGGGATCGAGCGCATCCTGGCAGCGTAGGGGCGCCACTGCGGTGGCTACAGGACGGCCCGGGGCACGGCGCCCCGGGCCGTCCGTGTGTCATGGCGCCGCGGCGCCGGCCGGACCGGCGGCCCGGCGCGCCGCGGCCGTCACCTCCGCCAGGCGGGCGGAGTCGGGGGCGGCCACGGTCCAGCGCCGCAGCAGACCGCCGGCGGGGTCGAACAGCAGCACCGTGCAGGAGTCGGCGACGCAGGCGTACGTCCGTGCGAACAGACCGTCCCAATCCATGAGCACCGGCCCGCGGCCCGGGTCGGCGAACTTCCCGCGGATCTTGCCTTTGATGAAGAACGGGGCCCCCTGGCCGTGGGCGACCTCCAGGATGCGCAGGCGGTAGCCGGCCACCGGTCCGGCCAGGGCCTCGGCCAGCCGCGGTGTCCAGGCGTCCATGGCGGGGGCGC
This sequence comes from Candidatus Krumholzibacteriia bacterium, assembly GCA_046260475.1. Taxonomy (GTDB): domain Bacteria; phylum Krumholzibacteriota; class Krumholzibacteriia; order LZORAL124-64-63; family LZORAL124-64-63; genus JACZKN01. Next base: position 2,191 of record JBHEPC010000233.1, read on the forward strand.
CCCGGCGGTCGCCCCACAGCACCACCAGGGCCGCGTGGCGGTAGCGGGCGTCCGTGTGCAGGCGGCCGCGCTGGTCCTGCAGGCGGAACGGGACCAGGTCGCCCGCCGCCGCCGCGGCGACCGCCGCGCCGACCGCCGCGGCGACCAGCAGCGTCAAACCCAAGGTGCGGATCACGGCTGGGCCGTCCTTCCCGGTTGTCGGTCCTGGGGCCCGGAACGGGCGCGGCGCGCCCTGCGCCCGCCACGCGGCGGGGCCCGGTTCTGGCACCGCCGAGCGCTGCACGGGCGCCGATCCCCGGCGCCCCCGTTGACCCCTCCCGGCAAGGATAGACCGATCATGAGCGGATGGAAATGGCTGCCTTGGGCCGTCCTGTTCACCCTGACCATGCTGGCCGACCCCCTGGGGCTCGGCACGGGCTCCGCACGGGCCGCCGTCGTCATCAACGAGATCCTGGCCGACCCGGCCCGGGACTGGGACGGCGACGGCGTCCTGGACAGCCGCGACGACGAGTGGGTCGAGGTCCTGAACACCGGGCCCGGCCCGGTCGACCTGGTCTCCTACTGGCTGCGGGACGATGCGGCCGGCGGGCCCCGGCTGAACCTCTTCGGGGTGCTCGAGGCCGGTCAGACCGCCGTCTTCTTCGGCAGCCAGGCCGTGGCCTGGCAGCAGGAGACCGGCGCCACCGTCGCCGGCCTCTCCCTGAACAACAGCGGCGACCGGGTGATCCTGCTGCGCACGGTCGCGGGCAGCGACCCGCTGACCTGGGAGGACGTCGACGATGTGGACTACACCAGCCACCAGGTGGTCGAC
>JBHEPC010000236.1:0-3658 GCA_046260475.1 Candidatus Krumholzibacteriia bacterium
GGTCTTCGCCGCCAACGACAACATGGCCATCGGCCTGCTGAGCGCCCTGCGCGAGGCCGGCCTGCAGGTGCCCGGCGACGTGGCTGTGGCCGGCTTCGACAACCAGACCACCACCCGCTACCTCAATCCCCCCCTGACCACTGTCGATGTCGACACTTTCGCGCTCGGGCGTGAAGCCGTGACCCTGATGCTCGAGTATCTTGACGACGAAGACAACGGCCGGCCTAGCGTGAACCGCGTGCTGCCGGCCAGGCTGACGATCCGGGAGTCCTGCGGGGCGAATCCGGCCGGGAGGTCAATGCGATGAACACGAAGCGCACGATCACAATGCTGTTGGTGGTGCTCGCGGCGACGGCCGCGGCCACCGCCGCCCAGGCCCAGCGCCTGGACGCCATCTGGGCCCGCCACGCCGCCGGGCCCATCACCCTGGACGGTGTGCTGAACGAGGCCGACTGGGCCCAGGCCGAGACCCAGGTGATCCAGTACCAGCAGGACGCCGGCATCCCCGGCAGCGGCTGGAAGACCGAGTCGGGGTGGCCCCCCACCGATCCCACCTACGCCACGCTGCGCTTCCTGGTTCGCGACAACCAGCTGTACCTGGGCGCGGAGATCCAGGACCAGTCCGTGGGCGGCAGCAAGGAATTCAACCGCTTCGACGGCCTGCTGATGGCCATCAAGAACCACCTCGACCCGGGCGCCCCCAAGCCGCCGTCGGAGTACGCCTACCTCTGGTGGAACCCCGAGTCGATCGATCCCCAGCCCACGGGTCAGGTGCCCGCCTTCATCGGCCGCTGGGCCGAGTGGCCGCCCTACACCGCGCGCACCCCCGAGCAGATCGCCGCCTGGGACGCGGTCACGGTGGTGCACGGCCTGAGCAACAGCGACACGGCCCTGGACACCGGCTACACGGTCGAGATGCGCTTCGACCTGGGCGTGATGGGCTACGACGTGACCCAGCCCGCCGGCGACATCATCGAGTGGAACATCTCCATCTACGACACCGACTGGTTCTGGCCCATCAATGCGACCACCTTCAGCTCGAACCGCGTCTGGTGGCAGAGCCCCTGGGGCAACGCCGCCTGGTACAACGAGGTGCGCATCTTCGCGCGCCCGGACGTGACGGTCGCCTCGGGCCCCGTGCCGACCCTCGAGCCCGAGATGGTGATCCCGGACCTGGTCTTCGGCGGCACTGTCGACGGCCTTTTGAACGAGGCGGTCTGGAGCGACCCGGAGGTCTACACCTTCGACCTGCGCTGGGACGACGCGGCCCTGCGCGCGACCTACGACGGCGTCGGTCCCCACCGCTCGGGCCAGTACCAGCCGCCGGTCAACGCCGGCCTGGCCGACGTCCTGGACCCCGCCGACGCCACGGTGAAGATCTTCCACGACGGCGCGATGCTGCACGTCGGCTTCGAGGTCCGCGACGGCGTCGTGCAGTTCCACCCCGATTTCAACCGCTGGGACGGGGCGCTGCTGACGATCAACGACCTGGGCGAGCTCCACTCGGACAACAACCTGCTGGGCCGCCGCCTCTCGTTCCAGGTGGGCCAGGACGGCAACGCCATCGCCCAGGACTACCTGCTGTCCCTGGTCGGCGCCGGCGACGCGCAGGTGGCCGTGTCCCTCATGGCGGGCACCACCGTCGACACCCTCGGCGAGCAGGTGGACACCGGCTACACGGCGGAGATCGCCGTGGACCTGACCGCGCTGGGCTACCCCGCCGACCTGGGCGACGGCGACTTCTTCTTCGGCGTGACCCTGCTGGACGGCGACTCGTTCATCCCCTACACCGACAGCTACGGCACGCGCACCTGGTGGTACCGGGAGTACGAGGCCGAGTGCTGCGCCCCCTGGGCCAGGCTCGAGCGCGGCCTTTCGGCGGTGGGCGACGGGCAGACCGGGTTCGACCCGGTCGTCTACGGCACGGTGAAGAACCGGGCCAACCCGTCGCAGCGGCCGCAGATCGCCTTCGCGCTGCCGGCCAGCAACCTGGTGACCCTGGAGATCTACGACCTGCGCGGTCGGCTGGTCGAGCGCCGTTTCCTGGGCGAGCGTCCGGCGGGCGAGAGCAGCGAGACCCTCTTCCGGGACGGGAAGGCGGCCTCGGGCACGTATCTGTACCGGCTGAAGCTGGTCGATCCGCGCAGCGGCGCCCTCAGGGGCACGCTGCAGGGCAAGACGACGGTCGTGAAGTAGCACAAGGAACGGGGCGGGGGCGTCCGGCGACGTCCCCGCCCGCCATCGTCGCTGGAGGCATGGCAAGGTGCGGTTGAGGAAGCTGACCATCCCGGCCCTGGCGCTCGCCCTGTGTGCGGCGAGCGTGGCGCCGCCGCGCGTTCTGGCCGGCACCACCGGCACCATCTCCGGGCGCGTCCTGGACCAGGACGGCCGCCCGGTGGTGGCGGCCACGGTGCTGGTGGTCGGCACGCGGCTGGGCGCCTACGTCGACCCCCAGGGCGACTTCACCATCCTGAACGTGCCCCCCGGCACCTACGAGGTGAAGGTCAGCCGCCTGGGCTTCAATGCGGTCACCGTGCAGGAGGTGGTGGTCTCGGCCGACGCCATCACCAAGGTGGACGTCGCCATGGGCGACACCACGCTGAAGGCCGAGGAGGTCGTCGTGGTGGCGACCCGGCCACCGGTGGACCTGAAGCAGACCAGCAGCCAGGCCAACGTCACCACCGAGGAGATCGAGCAGCTGCCGGTCCAGGACCTGGAGGACATCGTCAATCTGCAGGCGGGCGTCGTGGACGGGCATTTCCGGGGCGGCCGGCAGGGCGAGGTCCAGTACCAGGTCGACGGCGTGAGCGTGAACAACGCCTTCGACAACAAGTCGTCCCTGCGCATCGACCGCTCGCTGCTGCAGGAGGTGCAGGTCATCAGCGGCACCTTCGACGCCGAGTACGGGCAGGCCATGAGCGGTGTCGTCAACGCCGTGCTCAAGCAGGGCACGCAGGAGTTCGAGGCGATCGCCGAGGCCTACGCCGGCGGCTTCGTGTTCCCGGGCCGCGAGGGCGCCCGCCGGACCGTCGACACGATCCACCCCCTCGGCACCCAGAACTACCAGCTGACCCTCACCGGCCCGCTGCCCGGCCGGGACGTCACCTACCTGCTCAGCGGCCGGCGCTACGTCTTCGACGACTACGTCTACGGCGAGCGGCGCTTCCTGCCCGCGGACCGCGCCGACTTCGAGAACCAGGTCTACACGCCCAGCGGCGACGGCGAGGAGGTCGCCCTCGGCTACACGCGCGAGTGGTCGGGCGCCGCCCAGATCGCGGTCAACACCTTCGACGACGACAAGATCAGCTACCAGGTGCTCTTCAACCGCAACGAGGGGCGCCGCACCGCCTACGCCTTCCGCCTGATCCCCGACGCGCTGTCGACCCAGGAGACGTACTCCGTCGCCCACGGCATCGACTGGACCCACTCCTTCGGCGCGGCCACCTTCCTGGACTTCAAGGTGCGCCAGAACTACTTCAAGTACGAGGACTTCGCCTACTCCGACCTCTACGACGAGCGCTACGACGCCGCCGGCTCGCCCGAGAGCAACGTCGACTACGAGGACGGCGCCGTGGTCCAGGGCGTCCAGTTCGGCCGCTACCTGCAGGAGACCAATGCCCTGATCCTGAAGGCCGCGGTGGTCAGCCAGGTCGACGCC
>JBHEPC010000296.1:0-3185 GCA_046260475.1 Candidatus Krumholzibacteriia bacterium
TCGCCCACGGGCACGTTGGTGTCGCCGTCGCCGTGCACCAGCAAAAGGGGCGTGGTGATGCGGTCGGCGTTGAACAGGGCGCTCTGCTCCACGTACAGGTCGCGGTCGCTCCAGGGGAAGGCGTCCGCGAGGGCGCGGGCGCCGTAGGCGTAGCCCCACAGCCCCTCGCCCCAGTAGCTGCTGATGGACGAGATGCCAGCGTGGCTGACCGCGGCGGCGAAGATGTCCGTCTGCGTGATCACGTACTCGGTCAAAAAGCCGCCGTAGCTGGCGCCCATGCAGCCCACGGCCCCGGCGTCGGCCCAGGGGTGGGCGGCCAGGAAGGCCTTGGTGCCCTCGATCACCTCGGTCGCGGTGCGCCGGCCCCAGTCGTTGACGTGGCGCGCCGCGAACTCCTGGCCGTAGCCGGTGGCGCCGGACGGATTGGGCGAGTAGACCACGTAGCCCTGCCCCGCCCACACGTTCTTGGGGTAGCGGCCGCCGAAGGTCACGTCGATGGGACTGGTGCCGCCGTAATAGTAGACGATCACCGGGTACTTCCGCGCCGGATCGAATCCGGGCGGGTACCAGATGCGGCCGTCCAGCTGCTGGCCGTCCGGCAGGGTGGCCACCCACGGCTCGCTGGCGCCGAAGGCCACGTCGCGCCAGGCTTCCGCGCCGGGGTCGTGGAGCAGCTTCGCCTTGTTCGCCTTCAGGTCCACCGTGTGCACCCGGTGCGGCGTGGTGGCGCCGCTGCCGCGGGCCACGGCCGTCGTCCCGGTGCGGGGCAGGCCGATCTTGTCGGTGGCGCCGAAGCCCGTGGTCACGCGCTCCCAGCGGGGCTCGCCCCGGCCGGGACGGGCGCGGTAGATGTTCACGTACTGGGTGTCGATGCACTTGGCGTAGACGTGGCCGTCGGCCGCGCACCAGGCGGCCGACTCGACGTCGGGCACCAGGCCCAGGGTGAAGGGCACGGGCGTGCGGTCGGCCAGGCTCCACAGGTAGAGCTGGCCGCCGTAGTCATTGGCGAGCATGCCCTCGGGCAGGTCGCGGCCCAGGCCGCCGAAGGCCGAGACCGAGCCTGACAGCAGCAGGGTGCGGCCGTCGGGGCTGAACTGAGCGCCGTCGATCCAATGATCGTCCAGCAGCAGCTCGGCCTCCAGGGTGCCGAGGTCCAGCAGCCACAGCTCGCTCGTGAAGAAGGGGCGCCCGGCCAGGTCCTGGGCGCTGAGGAAGAACAGCAGGGACCCGCCGTCGGGGGCGATGCGCCAGCTGCCGGGGCTGACGGGCCCGGCGGTCAGGCGCCGCGTGGCGCCGTCGGGTACGAAGCACTGCACCAGGTGGTTGCGGTTGCGGTACCAGCCCTGCCGGTCGGCGGGGTTGATGACCCGCTTGACGCGGCGCTTGTCGGCCTCGGGCTCGCGCTTGACCTCGTAGACCACGTAGGAGCCGTCGGGGGCCCACTGCCAGCTGCCCATCTTCTCCACGCCGGCCACCGCGGCCGTGTAGGACGCCGTGTCCAGGTCGCGCAGCCAGATGGTGGCCTTGTCGTCGGCGTCGGTGCGCCAGCTGAGGCGCCGGCCCGTGTCCAGCCAGCGCAGGCCCGAGGGCGCCCCGCCGCCGCGCCACAGGTCCACCAGCTTGCCGTCCCGGGTGGCGCGGACCTCCAGCCAGCTCTCGGCGGCGCTGCCGTGGCGCACCTCTTTCAGGGTGAGGGCCACCAGCGTGCCGTCGGGGGAGAGGGCCAGGTCCGTGCAGCGGGGCGCGTCCAGCACCAGGCGGACGTCGGCCACGCGCTCCGGGTCGGTGGACAGGACGAGGGGGCCGTCGCCGGCCGTGGTGTCGGGCGTGACCGTCAGCGCCAGGGTCCAGGCGCCGTCGCGGTCCGGATCGTCCAGGCTGCGCAGCGCCACCACGTGCTTGCCGATCTCCAGTTCGAGGTCGGCGGTCAGGGTGTCGCCCTCGCCCTTGGCCAGGGTCAGGGCCTTGCCGTCCAGGGCGCCCTTGACCGGCCGCGGCGAGACCAACGTCAGCTTCGCCTTCTGCCAGCGGTCGGTCTGCACGTAGACCGCGGTCCAGGCGGCGGCGCCGGCGTTGGCGGGCCGGGTGAAGGTGGCCACGGCCTCCTTGCGCCACGTCCGCTCGCCACCCGGCGCGGGGAACGAGCGCCCGGCCGCGGGCCAGCCGGCGCCGGGCAGGACGGGCAGCTCGCCCAGCAGGTCTTCCAGGGTCACGCCCGCGCGGTCGGCGTCGTGGAACGCGGGCAGGGGCAGGGGCACCGGGCCGGCCACCAGCAGGGCGGCCGGCGCGACGGGCGCGGGGGCCGGGGCGGAAGCCGGAGCGGCCTCGTCCTGGGCGAGGACCGGCAGGACGAGGCAGGACAGGAGCGTAAGCACGGAGAGAAGTCGCAGCGGACGCATGGTTCCTCCAGACGTCTGGGTCGGGGGCGGGGACCTGCCCAAGATAGGACATGGCGCGGCCGGGGAAAACGCCGGAATGATCCCGCGAGGACGCCCGGCCACCGTTCTCCCGCGATCCTGGTTGATTTACCCGCCCGCCTCGCCCACACTGGCCCCGCCATGACCCGACTGCCGAACTTCAAACGATGGTGGAGCTTCCTGGTCCGTCTCCAACGGGAGATGGGCTACGACGACTGCATGGGCATGGCGGCGCAGATCGCCTTCTACACCATGCTGGGGCTGTTCCCCTTCATGATCTTCCTGCTGAGCATCGTCAGCGGTTTCCCCATCGGCGAGAAGCTGCAGCCGGAGATCCTGAAAGCCCTGGCCGACCAGATGCCGGTCGAGGCCGCCAACTACGTGGCCGACGTGGTGCTGAACCTGCTGCCGAACACCAACCAGGGCCTGCGCAGCTTCGGCCTGTTGGCCTCGCTGTGGGGCGCCAGCATGGCCGTCGGCGCGCTCATCACCACCATCAACCGGGCCTACAACATCCGGCCGCGGCGGCACATGGCCACCCAGAAGCTGCTTTCGATCGCCCTGACCCTGGCCCTGTCCGGCCTCTGGCTCATGTCCATGACCATCATCCTGGTGGGGCCGGAGGTCACCCAGGACATCTACGAGTACCTGGGCATCGCCAGCGAGACCAACACCTTCTGGACCAGCGTGCGCCTGCCCATGGCCTTCTTCCTGAACCTGCTGGCCCTGGCGATCCTCTACTACTTCGCCCCGGAGGCGAAGCAGAAG
>JBHEPC010000302.1:0-19729 GCA_046260475.1 Candidatus Krumholzibacteriia bacterium
GTACGTGGAGGACGACCAGACCCGCTACGCGCTGGTGGTGGACAGCGGGCGGGCGGCGGTGCGGGGCGTCAGCGTCCAGCAGGCGGCCATGACCCTGAACGTGGCGCTGTCGGGCCACGACGCCGGCCGGGCCCACATCGATGCGGCGGCCGAGCCGGTGCCCGTCACGGTGCGCCTGCCCCTGGCCGACCGCTCGAGCGTCGAGTCCCTGTCCGACCTCTACGTCCACAGCCGCGAGGGCGCGCTGGTGCCCCTGGCCGACGTGGTGAAGGTCGAGGAAACCGCCGGCCACAAGAGCCGCCATCGCCGCAACCTGAAGTCGGTGGTCTACGTGACCGCCGACGTGGCGGGCGAGCTGGAGTCGCCGGTCTACGCCATCCTGGACATGAAGAAGAAGATCGCCGAACTGACCATGCCCGACGGTACGGAGATCGAGCAGCTCTCGACGGTGCAGCCGTTGACCGAGGAGGGCTACGCCATGAAGTGGGACGGGGAGTGGCACATCACCTACGAGGTGTTCCGCGACCTGGGCATCAGCTTCGCCATCGTCCTGGTGATCATCTACCTGCTGATCGTGGGCATGTTCCAGAACTTCACGGTGCCCATCCTGATGATGATCCCCATCCCTTTGACCCTGCTGGGCATCATCCCTGGGCACCTGCTGTTCGGGGCCTTCTTCACCGCCACCTCGATGATCGGCGTGATCGCCCTGGCGGGCATCATGGTGCGCAACAGCGTGCTGCTGATCGACTTCATCGAGGCGAGGCTGCGGGTCGGCCTGGAGCTGAAGGAGGCCGTGATCGAGGCGGGCGCGGTGCGCTTTTTGCCCATCGCCCTGACCGCGGGCACGGTGATCACCGGCTCGTTCGTGATGGTGTTCGACCCCATCTTCCAGGGCCTGGCCATCTCGCTGATGATGGGCTCGCTGCTGTCGACGGTCCTGACGGTGGTGGTGATCCCCCTGGCCTACTACCTGTACAGGCTGCGCGTGGGCCCGGCCTAAAAAAAAGACTGGCGGGAACATAAAGGATGCTTTATATTCTGTCTGAGCGAAGGATAACGCTCGGCCCGGCACGGCATCGGGGACGGATCCCCGGCCGACCGGCCCCCACCACGGAAGGTGAGGGGTTCTTCACGGAAGCGCCACAAAGACTTAGCGCGGAAGTGGGGAAATTTAAAGGACGGTACGGTTTTCCGGGTCGTCCAAGCGAAAACAACAACGAATTTTTCGTTGCCAAAGACCCCGGGGGCCCCTAGACTTCGCACTCGAATAGCGCACCGAGGCTCCCGGACTCTTTGGCGATCAGAACACGGCCTGTCGGTATCTCCCTCCAATCCCCCACCGGCATGCCGTTGGACCGGCCTCGTTATACGGGGCCGGTCCTCTCTTTTGCCCTGCCGCGGCGCTGCCTGAACGGCCGCGTCAGCGGCGGCTGCCCTGCAGGCCCCAGGGGTCGCCCTGGCGGGCGGCCAGGCAGCGCTGGCGCGCCGCGGCCAGGGCCGGGTCGTCCGGAACCGCCGCCAGGGCCTCGTCCAGCCATTTGAGGGCCTTGGCGTAGAGCCCCCGGCGCTCGTAGCTGGCGGCCAGGGTGAGGATCGCCGCCGGCGCCCGGTCGCTCAGGACCACGGCGCGCACGGCGCAGCGGGAGGCCTCCTCCAGGTCCGTCCCCAGGGCGGTGGCGGTGCGGGCGAAGCCGTCCAGGGCCACCACGTCCATGTCGTCGGCCGCCACCCGGGCGCGCCAGGTCTCCAGCAGCCCCGCCGAATCACCCACCGCCTCCTGGAAGGCCACCACCTCGCCGGGCACGGCCCCGGAGGCGGCCGCCCGGCGGCCCAGGGCCAGGGCTGCGTCCCGGCGCCCGGCCCGGTGCTCGACCAGGCCCAGGCCCAGCAGGCCGCGGGCGTGGACCGCGGGATCGGCGGCGGCGTCCAGGTTGGCCAGGCGGCGGTAGGTGATCTCGGCCCCGCGGCGGTTGCCGCGCCGGTCCTGCAGGCCGGCCATCTCCAGCAGTAGCTGCGGGTCGTCCGGGGCGGCGGCCAGCCGGTCGGCCAGGGTCAGGGCCGAGCCCTCCTCCCGGCGGAAGCGGCCGACCTGCTCCAGGAACTCGGCGGCGTTGCGGTAGCCGGTGAAGCGGTTGACCTCGCGGCCCCGGGCATCGCACCAGACCAGGGTGGGCAGCAGCTCGACGGCGAAGCTGTCGCGCACCGCGGCGTTGGCCGGCACGTCGATGTCGATCTTCACCGTGACCACGTCGGCCAGGGCGGCGATGACCGGGGCCTCGTTGTAGACCATGGCGTCCATCAGGCGGCAGGGGCCGCACCAGGGGGCGTGGAAGTCGATGATGATGGAGCGGCCGGTGTCGGCGGCGGCGCGGGCCAGCACGTCCGACCACGCGGGGTCCTCGAGCCAGGGGACGCGCGCGACCTGCGCGGAGGCGGGCGGCGCCGCGGCCAGGCAGAGGACGACGGCGGCGAACGCGGCGGCGGGGGCGGGGCGCTGGGGCATGGGACGGGTTCCTTCCCGGGATCGAGGGGCTGCGGCCTCCACGTTAGATCATTGGCAAGGAGACGGCCAGCGCCGTGGCGGTGGGAGAAGGCGGGCCCGCGGCCAGCCTGAGGTGGTACAATCAGGACGGGCGGTCCCGGCGGGGGGCCAGGCCGGACCCGCGTCGTGATGCTGAAGTAGGGAGAATTCATGAGAAGGGTGCTGATAGCCCTTCTGCTGACGATGTCGGCGGCGGGCAGCGGTGTCGCGGGGACCTGGCGCGTCGAGCAGGACGGGTCGGGGCAGTTCACGACGCTGCAGCCGGCCGTCGATGCGGCGGCTTCGGGGGATACGATCCTGATCGGCCCGGGTTGGTACCAGGAACTGCATTGGGTGGACCATTACGGGTCACCGATCCAAGTCGCCGCTTACTGGATGGATGACCGGGAATTGGTGTTCGTTGGCGCCGGGTTCGACCAGGTGACCATTGGGCCTTTATCGTACTCGCCATATCGTGATGGGCCCGTCGGGATATATCATGAAAGGTCGGGTGGGTGGACGATCGATGTTAGTGGACTTCGATTCGTCAATCTCTACAATGGTGTTCGGGGCGCAAACGTTCGAGCCAAGTATTCCGTATTTGAGGGCGGCAGAGACGGGGTTGCAGTCCCCGGCGGGGGGGGCGGATCCAGCATTGTTGATCACTGCGCATTTATCAACCAATCCAACTCGTCATGTTTGTTTTTTTCCGCTGGTACCGCCGAGGTGTCTAGCTGTGAACTTGGTGCATACGTGTACTTCGGTGACACAGCGAATGGCATAGTACGTAACAGTACGGCGAACGGCCGCAGCCTGTGTTACTATTACAACTCAGGGGGCCTGATCGAGAGCAATCAAGCCGATTGTCTAACCGGGAGTTCGGCGCTAATCGGAGTTGCTGTGGACGGCGGTAGCAACGTAATGATACGAGATAATACGATACGGGGTGGATACAGCGGATTGACGGTGGCAGACGCGGGGACCACCGTTCATTTGGAGGGAAACCTTTTTGAAGGACATGACTATCACAATATTCAACTGAAGCGGGGTGCAACTCTGATCGCAAGCGGTAACGATTTTCACAAGACTGCTGGCATCGACCGCTATCTGGTCTGGTGCTACGACTATATTGGCGGCAAACCGTTGGTTATCGCGATGGAAAACAACTTCTGGGGCTACCCCTACGCCGACCTGATCGACCGCGCCATCTGGGACCACAACGACGATCCGAACCTGATGGTCTTGATCGACTACGATCCGTTCGCCGGTGGCTCGGTCCCCGCGAAACCGGAGAGCTGGGGTTCGCTCAAGGCGATGTTCCGGGACCGGTAGGCATCGGTGCTTGCCGTCCCCGTATGACGCCCCGCGACCGCGCCAGGCCTGCCCCGCGCGCCACCAGGAGCCCTGCCGACCGGGCGCCGGAAGGGGCATTGTCCCGGCCCCCGCCGTAGGCTATCTTCGCCACGCCGCCCCCAGCCCCGCACCGAACCCGCCGGAGGCCCCCCGATGGACTGCTGCGGCAGCGTGCCCGAGGTCGACGCCGTCGTGCTGACGGCCTGGGCCGCCTTCGGCATCGGCGTGACCACCAGCCTGGGCCACTGCATCGGCATGTGCGGGCCGCTGATCTCGACCTTCTCCCTGGCCCAGGGCCGCACCGACCGGCGGCTGGCCAACCTCGCCCCCGCCCTTCTGCTGTACCACCTGGGCCGCGTGAACTCCTACGCCCTGATCGGCCTGGTCTTCGGGCTGCTGGCGGCCGCCGCCCAGGCCGCCCTGCCCACGGCCGAGGTGCGGGGCTGGCTCTTCCTGGTTTCGGGCCTGCTGATGATGTTCCTGGGCCTGGGGCTGCTGGGGCTGGTGCGCACCACGCGCCTGCTGGAGAGCAGCCGCCTGGGCCGCTTCGCCGCCGAGCGCTTCATGGAACTGGTCGGCACCCGCAGCATGGTCGGACGCTACCTGCTGGGGGTGACCAACGGCTTTCTTCCCTGCGGCCCGGTGTACGCCGTGGCCGCCGCCGCCCTGACCGCGCCGACGCCCGTCCACGGCGCCGGCACCATGGCGATGTTCGGCCTGGGCACCATCCCGGTGCTGCTGGCCGTCGGCCTGGGCGCCGGCCGCCTGGCCCCGCAGGTGCAGCGCCGCTTCAACAAGGTGGCGGCGATCCTGGTGATCGTGGTGGGCTTCGAGTTCCTGATCCGGGCGGGCAAGCTCTTCGGCCTGGTCGAGGCCATCAAGTGGGGTTTCATACCTTTTTGGTAGGCATTTACGGCGCTTTTGCCCCGCCCGCTTTCTGTCCGGGCGAGGTTGACTAGGAGAGGGGTTCTGTCTACTTTCGCCGTTGCGGATCGGTCGGCGTGAGCGCGGCGCAGGCGTCGCGGGGGGCAGGGACGAAGCGACCATGACCACCTCCACCCTGGACCTGCGGGATTGGCCCGACGACTGGCGGCTCGCCGCCGACAAGGGCGTCTGCCTGCACTGCGGCAACGACCTGGGGCGGTTCTGGCAGGCCGCCGACGGCCCCTTCTGCTGCCGCGGCTGCCGCGGCGTCTGGGCGATGATCCACGAGGCCCGCCTCGAGCGCTTCTACGACCTGAAACCCGCCAGCACCGCGCCCGCCGCCTCCCTGCGCCCGGACAGCTTCGCCTGGCTGGACCGCGTGCTGGCCGAGCGCGAGGCCGCCGGCGAGGCCGGTCCCCTGCGCTTGAACCTCGACATCCAGGGCGTGCACTGCGCGGCCTGCGTGTGGCTGATCGAGGAGCTGTTCCGGCGCGAGGCCGGCGGCATCCAGCTGCGCATCAACCCGGCCCTGGGCACGGTGGAGCTGGCCTGGGACCCCGGCCGCGGCGAGCTGAAGGGCTTCCTGGCGGGGATCGAGAAGTTCGGCTACCGCCTCGGACCGTCGCGCAAGGGCGCCCGCCACCGGTCCCGCGCGCTGCTGATGCGCATGGCCATCGCCATCGCCATGGCCCTGAACGTGATGATGTTCAGCCTCAGCTACTACTTCGGCCTGGCCCCCCAGGACGGGCACCTCTACCACTTCTTCGGCTGGCTGTCGCTGGTGCTGGCGACGGTGGCGCTGGTGGCCGGCGGCGGCGTCTTTTTGCAGGGCGCGCTGGCAGGCCTGCGCCGCCGCGTGCTGCACCTGGACGTGCCCATCGCCCTGGGCATGGTGCTGGCCTGGGCCGGCTCGGTCTGGGGCTTCCTGCACGGCGGCCCCGAGCACGCCTACTTCGACTCGCTGACGGTGTTCATCGCCCTGATGCTGGTGGGGCGCTGGACCCAGGAGCACATCCTCGAGCGCAACCGCAACAGCCTGCTGGACGCCTCCGGCGCCGAGAACCTGAGCGTCAAGCGGGTGGCCGGCGGCGTGCTCGAGACCGTCGGCGCGCCCCAGATCGCGCGGGGCGATGAGCTGTGGATCGCCCCGGGGGACCTGCTGCCGGTGGCGGGCATCCTGATGCGGCGGTCCACGGAGGTCTCCCTGGACTGGATCACCGGCGAGTCGGACCAGGTGGCCCTCGTGCCGGGGGACACGGTGCCGGCGGGGGCCTTCAACGCCTCCTGCCACGGCTTCACCGTCACCGCCGCCGAGGACTTCGCCGACAGCCGGCTGCAGGACCTGCTGCGCAGCGGCGGCGCGGCGGACGAGGAGTTCCGCCCCCAGTGGTGGCACCGCGTCAGCAAGTGGTACGTGACCGTGGTCCTGGCCGCGGCCGCCGCCGGCTTCGTCGGCTGGGTGGGCACCGACCCGACCGCGGCCCTAAAGGTGACCATCTCCATCCTGGTGGTGACCTGCCCCTGCGCCCTGGGCCTGGCCACGCCGCTGGCCGAGGAGCTGACCCACGGCGCCCTGCGCCGGGCCGGCGTCTTCCTGCGCAAGCAGCACTTCCTGGAGAAGGCCCTGGCGGTGCGCAAGGTGCTGCTGGACAAGACCGGCACCCTGACTTTGGGCCAGCTGGCGCTGGCGCCCGGCTCCCGCGGCGCCCTGGCCGCCCTGGACCCGCGGGCGCGCGCCGTGCTGCGCCACATGACCGCCCGCAGCAACCACCCGGTGAGCGCGGCCCTGGCCGCGGCGCTGCGCAGCCTGCCGCCGGCCCAGGACGAGGCGCCGGTCACCGGCGCTGCCGCCGAGGACCTGACCGAGCTGCCCGGCGCGGGCCTGGAGCTGGCGCTGCCGGACGGCACCTGGCGCCTGGGGCGGACGGGCTTCGCAGCGCCGGGCGCGGACACACGCGGCGGCGCCGGCGGCGCGGGCGGCGAGCCCACGGCGCTGTCCCGGGACGGGGTCCTGCTGGCCGCCTTCGCGCTGGAGGAACACTTCAAGGCCGACGCCGCCGGCGAGGTCGCCGCCCTGCTGGCCGACGGCTGCGACGTCTGGCTGCTGAGCGGCGACGCCCAGGACAAGGTGGACGCGGCGGCCCGCGCCCTGGGGCTGCCGGCGCAGCGGGCCCTGGGCGGCCTGACCCCCGAGGCCAAGGCCGCGCGGGTCCGCGCCGTCGATCGCCGCGATACCCTGATGGTGGGCGACGGCCTGAACGACAGCCCCAGCTTCGAGGCCGCCTTCTGCGCCGCCACGCCGGCGGTGGACCGGCCGGTGCTGCCGGGCAAGGCGGACTTCTACTTCCTGGGCGACGGGATCGCGGCCATCCGCCGTTCCCTGCTGGCGGCCCGGCACCTGCGCCGGGTCGTGCGCGACAACCTGGCCCTGGCCGTGGTCTACAACACCGTGGCCGTGGCCTGCTGCCTGGCGGGGCTGGTGACCCCCGTCGTGGCGGCGATCATCATGCCCGTCAGCTCGGTGGCCGTGGTCTCCTTGACCGCGCTGCGGCTGTCGGGACGGAGGCTCCCATGGACGTCATCATCGCCCTCGTCTTCATCAGCCTGACGCTGGTGATCGCGGGGCTCGTCTTCTTCTTCTCCCGCCTGGTGGAAGGGGATTTCGAGCACGGCGAGCGGCTGTCGCTGCTGCCGCTGGCGGACGACGACGGAATGGGTGATGACAAACCGGACACGTTGGAATCTAATGCGGCGGAGGCCTCCGCCGGCCCGGTCCGCCACGGGGACTGAGCCGCGCGGGGCCGCCGTCCGGCCGGCCGCAGGCAGCGACAAGCCCGGGAGGAAAGGCTCCTCATGCAAGCAGCGAGCACCCAGAACATCCAGAGCACCCAGATGAAGGCCGTCACCTACGACGACGGCATCGTGCGCGCGTTCACCGTGGCCACGATGCTGTGGGGCGTCGTCGCGTTCCTGGTCGGCGTGATCGCCGCCACCCAGCTGTCGTTCTGGCAGGCGAACCTGGGCGTCGAGTGGCTCAGCTTCGGCCGCCTGCGCCCCCTGCACACGAACGCCGCGATCTTCGCCTTCGTGGGCAACAGCATGTTCGCGGGCATCTACTACTCGACCCAGCGGCTGCTGAAAGCGCGCCTGGCCAACGACCTGCTGAGCTGGAGCCACTTCTGGCTCTACCAGCTGATCATCGTCGCGGCGGCGATCACCCTGCCCCTGGGCCTGACCCAGGGCAAGGAGTACGCCGAGCTGATCTGGCCGATCGACCTGATGGTCGTCGTCGTCTGGGTGATCTTCGGCGTGAACTTCTTCTGGACCGTCGCGATCCGCAACGAGAAGAACCTGTACGTGGCGCTGTGGTTCTACATCGCCACGATCATCACGGTCGCGGTGCTGTACATCGTCAACAACCTGCAGCTGCCCACCTCGCTGCTGCACTCGTACACGGTCTTCGGCGGCGTCCAGGACGCCCTGGTGCAGTGGTGGTACGGGCACAACGCCGTGGCCTTCTTCCTGACCACGCCCATCCTGGGCCTGATGTACTACTTCCTGCCCAAGGCGGCCGAGCGGCCGGTGTACTCGTACCGGCTGAGCGTGGTGCACTTCTGGTCGCTGATCTTCATCTACATCTGGGCCGGGCCGCACCACCTGCTGTACACCGCGCTGCCGGACTGGGCCCAGACCCTGGGCATGATCTTCTCGGTGATGCTGTGGGCCCCCAGCTGGGGCGGCATGCTCAACGGCCTGCTGACCCTGCGCGGCGCCTGGGACAAGCTGCGCACCGACCCCATCATCAAGTTCTTCGTCGTCGCGGTCACCTTCTACGGCATGTCCACCTTCGAGGGCCCGCTGCTGTCGATCAAGAGCGTCAACGC
This sequence comes from Candidatus Krumholzibacteriia bacterium, assembly GCA_046260475.1. Lineage (GTDB taxonomy): Bacteria > Krumholzibacteriota > Krumholzibacteriia > LZORAL124-64-63 > LZORAL124-64-63 > JACZKN01. Next base: position 8,686 of record JBHEPC010000302.1, read on the forward strand.
CCTGGGCCACTACACCGACTGGATCATCGGCCACGTGCACGGCGGCACCCTGGGCTGGAACGGCTTCATGGCCTTCGGCATGATCTACTGGATGTGGCCGCGGCTGTACGGCACGAAGCTGTGGTCGGTGAGCCTGGCCGAGACCCATTTCTGGCTGTCGACCCTCGGCATCCTGCTCTACGTGGTCTCGATGTGGGTCGGCGGCGTCAGCCAGGGCCTGTTCTGGCGCGCCCTGGACGCCGAGGGTTTCCTGCGCTACCCCGACTTCATCGAGGGCCTGACCAACAGCAAGGCCATGTACCACGCGCGCCTGACCGGCGGCCTGTTCTACCTGCTGAGCTCGCTGCTGCTGGTGGTGAACATGGTGATGACCGCGCGCCGCGGCAGCCCGTCCACGGTGACGGTGCAGGTGCCCGTGCGGCCGCCCGCCCCCGACGGCCCCGGCGTGTGGGCGCTGCTGACCAGCGCGCCGATGCTGCTGGTCGCCGCCATCGTCGGCCTGGGCATCTGGTTCGGCGTGGCCGGCCCCGTGGTCAGCCCGGTGGTGCTGGCCCTGCTGGTGCTGGTCTGTACGGCGGGCATCATCTCCTACGGCCTGCAGCAGCGGCGCTGGGGCCACTGGTACGGCCTGGTCGAGCGCCACGGCTTCGTGTTCACCATCCTGGTGCTGCTGGCCATCCTGGTGGGCGGCGCGGTGGAGATCATCCCCACGCTGGTGGTCACCGAGAAGGTGCCGGCGACCATCACCGACGAGATGATCGCCCGGGACCCGGCCCTGGCCGAGACCGCCAAGTGGCTGCAGCAGCCCTACAGCCCGCTGGAGCTGGCCGGCCGCGACATCTACGTGGCCGAGGGCTGCTACACCTGCCACAGCCAGATGATCCGGCCGTTCCGCCACGAGGTGCTGCGCTACGGCGAGTACTCGCGGCTGGAGGAGTCGATCTACGACCACCCCTTCCAGTGGGGCAGCAAGCGCACGGGCCTGGATCTGGCCCGCGTCGGCGGCAAGTACGACAACCTGTGGCACTACCTGCACCTGATGGACCCGCGCTCGACCTCGCCGGCGTCCAACATGCCTTCGTACGCCCACTTCAAGACCAGGACCGTCGACGACGCCGAGACCGTCGCGCGCATGGGCGCGCTGAAGCGGCTGGGCGTGCCCTACACGGACGAGGACCTGGCCCTCGCCCGGCAGCGCCTGGAGAGCCAGGCCCAGCTGGTGGCCGACGACCTGCAGGCCAAGAACGTCGAGGTCGACCCGCAGAGCCGGATGGTCGCCGTCATCGCCTACCTGCAGCGCCTGGGCCGCGGCCCGCAGCCCCTGGCGCCGGCGGCGGCGCCGGCGGCGGCGACCGCGGCGCCCGGCAACGGCAGCGGCAACGGCAGCGGGACCGACACGGGCGCCACCACGGCGCCGGAGGAGTAGCCATGTACCAGGAGTTCTACGCCCGCAGCGGCCTGCTCGTGTGGCCGCTGGTCGGCCTGATCCTCTTCCTGGCGGTCTTCATCGGCGTGCTGGCCTTCACGTTCTTCGGCCTGCGCGACCGCCGCCGCATCGACGAGATCGCGGCCCTGCCGCTGGAACCGGACTCGGGGATCGACTGCCCGGCCGAAGGGAGGGCCCGCTGAGATGAGCGACCGCACCGACACCCCCGCCGCGACCGACGACGGCTACGTGCACGACTTCATCAAGGAGCACGAGTTCGACGGCATCCAGGAGTTCGACAACAAGCTGCCCAACTGGTGGCTGTGGACCCTCTACGGCGCCATCGTGTTCAGCGTGCTGTACTGGATCGTCTTCCACACCCTGGAGATCGGCGAGCTGCCGCGCGAGAAGTTCGCCGCCGAGATGCTGGCCGCCCAGGAGGCGCAGCTGGCCCGCGCCGCCGCCTCCGGGCTCTCCAACGAGACCTTCGTGATGATGGCGACGATGGAGCCCCGCCTGGCCGAGGGGCGCGAGATCTACGTGCAGTACTGCGTACAGTGCCACCTGGACGACGGCAGCGGCTCGGTGGGCCCGAACCTGACGGACGAGGACTGGATCCACGGCTGCGACCCCATGGCCATGTACAAGGTCATCACCGACGGCGTCGCGGCCAAGGGCATGCCCGCCTGGCTGAACCAGCTGGGACCGACCCGCGTGCAGGCGGTGGTCAGCTACCTGCTGACCCTCCAGGACAAGAACGTGCCCGGCAAGCCGGCCGAGGGCGAGCCCTGCACCTTCGCGCCCGGCGCCTCCTAGCGGCAAGGACGGGACGATGAACCCACCCCAGGAGCAGAAGGGACGCGCGCGGCTGCGCGACCGGCGGCGTCCCGACCTGGACTCCCTGTACTGCGTCAACCCCGACGGCTCCCGCAACATGCTGCAGGTGGCCGAGGTCAAGGGGCGCTGGACGACGCGCAAGTACGTGATCTACGCCGTGCTGATCGTCGTCTACCTGGCCCTGCCCTGGATCACCATCGGCGGCCGGCCGGCGGTGCTGGGGGACATCCCCGGCCGCGCCGCCTACCTGTTCGGCGCCAGCTTCACCAACCAGGACTTCCACCTCTTCTTCTTCGTGCTGATGGGCCTGGGCCTGGGCCTGTTCGTCGTCACCAGCCTCTTCGGGCGGGTCTGGTGCGGCTTCGCCTGCCCCCAGACCGTGTTCATGGAGGGGGTCTTCCGGCCCATCGAGCGCCTGATCGAGGGGCGGCGGCTCGAGCGCATCCGCCGCAACGAGAAGGGCGGTCCCGACCGGATCTGGCGCAAGGCCCTCAAACACGCGGTCTACATCTTCCTGTCCTGGAACCTGGCCATCGCCTTCATGTGCTACTTCATCCCCACGCGGGAGATGCTGCACCTGGTGCCCTTCTTCGCCGGCAACCCGACGGCCCTGGCCTGGAGCCTGTTCTGGACGGGCCTGCTGTACTTCGACTACAGCTGGTTCCGCGAACAGACCTGCCTGATCATCTGCCCCTACGGCCGCCTGCAGGCGACCCTGGTGGACTACGACACGATCATCATCGGCTACGACGAGGGCCGGGGCGAGCCCCGCAGCAAGGGCATCGACACCGGCGGCGACTGCATCGACTGCCGGCGCTGCGTGGACGTCTGCCCCACCGGCATCGACATCCGCAACGGCCTGCAGCTGGAGTGCATCGGCTGCACCAACTGCATCGACGCCTGCGACGAGATCATGGTCAAGATCGGCAAGCCGCGGGGGCTGATCCGCTTCGACTCCTCGCGGGGCTTCGCGACGGGCAAGAGCCGGCTGCTGCGGCCGCGGTTCTTCATCTACGCGGTCGTGATGCTGGGGCTGCTGGCCGCGTTCGTGGTGCGCGCGGCCGACCGCAAGACGTTCAGCGTCACGGTCCTGCGCACCCAGGGGCTGCCCTTCACCATCGAGGCGGGCAACATCCGCAACCTCTACAACCTGCGCCTGGAGAACAAGGACGACCGGCCCCACGTCTACTTCGTGGCGCCCGCCGCCGGCGCCCTGGCCGGCCATGCGGGGGCCGAGTTCATCGTGCCCCAGCCGCGGGTCGCGCTGCCGGCCATGGGGGGCGCGCCGGTCACCGCGTTCGTGGCCATGCCCCGCGCGAGCTACGCCGGCGCGGTCGATTTCGCCTTCACCGTCCGCGACTCGGCCAGCGGCGAGTCCGAGGACGTCACCGTCCGCTTCAGGGGGCCCTGACCATGCGCAAGTGGCTGCACGACCGGCCCTGGATCTGGATCGTGGTGTTCATGGCCTGCCTGATGGCGGGCAGCCTCGTGACCGTGGTCATCGCCGAGCTGAACCGGCCGGAGATCGTCCGGCCCCGCTAGCGGCCTTCGTGAACGCGGCCGGTCCAGACGATCCAGGTGCCGTCGCGCCAAGCGGCGGCGGGGAAGACCAGGTCGGTTGCCGGCGCCGCGGCCAGTTCCACGCTCACGGGGCGCCGGGCCGCGGCACTGACCACGTTCTCGAAATCCCCCGCCTGGCCGGTCCAGCCCAGGGGCGGCGCGTCCAGCACGGTCAGGCGGTCGCCCGGCAGGGGCAGCGCCGCTTGCACGGCCCGGTACAGGGCGGTCTCGGTGGCGCTGATGGTCTGCAGCTCGGCGGCGGTGCGGCCGCGCACCACCGCCAGCGCCGCCACGGCCAGCCAGGCGACGACCAGGACCCGCAGGCCGCGGCCGGTGCCGAAGGACCTTGCCCCGCCGCCGCCTTCCCACCAGCCGGCCACAGCCAGGGCCAGGGTGACCGCCGGCATCAGCACGTAGCGGCCGGCAGCGGTCCAGTCCACCAGCGACCCGGCCACCGCCACCATCGCGGCCGCCAGCAGGCAGGCCGCCGTCCGCGGCGCGGCCCGGACCAGCAGCCAGCCCCCGGCCAGGCCCAGCACGGTGGCCGCCACACCGGCAACCGCCGCGGCCGCCGCCGGCAGCGGCGGCCCCCAGGGCAGCACCAGCAGCCGCAGCAGGTGGCCCCCGTCGGCCGGCCGGTACGCCCAGCCGCCCCCGCCGGCGACCATCCAGGCCAGGGCTGCGGCCCCGGCCGCACCCAGCGCCAGCAAGGGCCGGCCCACCGCGCGGCCCTGGCGCCGGCCCGCCACCGCGGGCAGCACCAGCAGGACCAGGGCGTCGGCGCGGGCCAGCACGGCCAACACCAGGAGCAGGGCTCCCGCCGTGCGGCCCGCCGGCCCGCCGCCCGCGTGCAGGCGCCACGCGCCCCACACCCCCAGGGCGCCGGCCAGCACGCCGTTGCCCGCGGCCGCCCACAGGCGCGGCTCGACCAGGGCGCCGTGGCCGGCCAGGGCCACGGCCGCGACGATCGCCCCGGCGGTGCCGCCGCCGAAGTGACGGTGCCAGCGCAGGCCGCCGGCCACCAGCGCGACCCAGCAGAGCACGACCAGCAGGTGCATGGACCAGGGGGCGTCGCCGCCCAGCCGGGCGGCGGCGTCCCACAGCAGGCCGGCCACCGGCCGGGGGAAGACTCCCGCCGCCCCGGCGGGCGCCGTGGCCGGATCGAGGGCCCGCCACAGCAGCAGCCAGTCGTCCCGCAGCCAGCCCATGCGCCAGGCGGGCGCCGTGGCGGCCGCGACCGCCAACACGGCGATGGCGCCGTCGGGCCAGGGGCGGCCGGAGCCGGGTTCGTTCACGGACGCTCCGGGCCGCGCCCCCCGGGGGGGCCGGCCTTGCGCCTGGCTTTCAGCTGGTAGAGGTCGTCCCGCCGGTCGCGCCAGTTGTGGACGCTGCCCTGGTCGGACAGCTGCTTCAGCAGGTCCAGGTCCACGTCGGCGATCAGCACCATCTCCGTGTTGGGCGTCGCCTCGGCCATGATGCCGGTGCTGGGGAAGGCGAAGTCGCTGGGCGAGAAGACCGCCGACCGCGAGTACTGGATGTCCATGTTGTCCACCCGCGGCAGGTTGCCCACGCAGCCGGTGATGGCCACGTAGCACTCGTTCTCGACCGCGCGGGCGTGGGCGCAGAAGCGCACCCGCTGGTACGCGGTCTGGGTGTCGGTCATGTAGGGCACGAAGAGGATCTCGGCCCCCTGGGCCCGCAGCAGCCGGGGCAGCTCGGGGAACTCCACGTCGTAGCAGATGAGGATGCCGATGCGCCCGCAGTCGGTGTCCAGGGCCGCGATGGCGCTGCCGCCGGACATGCCGAAATACTCCCGTTCGCTGGGCGTGATGTGCAGCTTGCTCACCGCCTCCACCGACCCGTCCCGGCGGCAGAGGTGGGCCACGTTGTACAGGCGCCGGCCCGCCAGCACCGGCATGCTGCCGGCGACGATGTTCACGTTGTAGGAGACCGCGAACTCGCGCATGCGCTCGAGGATGGGGCCGGTGGTCTCGGCCAGCCGGCGCATGGCCCGGGCCTGGGAGACCTCGTTGTAGTTCACCAGCAGGGGCGCGTTGAACAGCTCCGGCAGCAGGATGAAGTCCGCGCGGTAGTCGCTGAGGGTGTCGATGAAGTACTCGGCCTGCTCGACGATGGCGTCGATGCTGCGCGCCGCCCGCATCTGCCACTGGATGACGCCGATGCGCACCTCCCGCTTCTGGCCGTAGAGGGCGCGCGGCTTCTCCTGGTGGTAGATGTTGTTCCACTCCAGCAGGGTGGCGTGCTCCAGCGACTCGTGGTCGCCGGTCAGGTAGCCCCGCAGGACCTTCTTGACGTGGAACCCGTTGGAGAGCTGGAAGGTCAGGATGGGGTCGTAGAGCTCGCGCAGGCGCACCTTGTGGATGTACTCCCGCGGCGCCAGGGTGTCGGCGTGGGCCGCGTAGCCGGGGATGCGCCCGCCGACGACGATGGCGCGCAGGTTGTACTTCTCGCACAGCTCCTTGCGCACGTCGTAGAGCCGGCGGGCCAGGCGCAGGCCGCGGAAGTCCGGATCGACGAAGACCTCGATCCCGTACAGCACGTCGCCGTCGGGGTCGTAGGTGCTGAACGTCCCGTCGCCGGTGATCTGGGCGTAGGTGTGGTTGTCGCCGAAGCGGGCGTAGTCGACGATCAGGGAGAGGGCGCAGGCCACCAACCGGCCGTTGACCTCGACGGCCACCTGGCCCTCGGGGAAGCGGCGCAGCAGCTCCATGACCTGCCGGCGGGCCCACGGGTCGTCGTCGACCTCGGGGTAGGCCCGCAGCATGACCGCGTGCAGATCCTCGTAGTCGCCGGGGCCCAGGGCGCGCACGACGACCTTCATGCCCTTGTCGTCCAGATGATCCATCGTCACAAGATGGACCCGCGCCGGCCGCCGCGCAACTCCTAGCGTAGCGCCTTGCGCGCCTCGATCAGCTGTTCGACCACCGCCGGGTCGGCCAGGGTGGTCACGTCGCCGAGGCCCGTGTACTCGGCCGCGGCGATCTTGCGCAGCAGGCGGCGCATGATCTTGCCCGAACGGGTCTTGGGCAGGCCCGGGACGATCATGATGACGTCCGGCGTGGCGATGGGCCCGATCACGTGCCGGACCTGCTCCTTCAGCGCGCCCACCAGCTCGTGGGGCTTGCCGTTGGCATCGGCCGAGAGGAGGACGAAGGCGAAGATGCCCTGGCCCTTGATCTCGTGGGGGAAGCCGACGACGGCGGCCTCGGCCACGGACTCGTGGGCCACCAGGGCGCTTTCGACCTCGGCGGTGCCCAGGCGGTGCCCCGAGACGTTGATCACGTCGTCGACGCGGCCGGTGATCCAGTAGTAGCCGTCCTCGTCGCGCCGGCAGCCGTCGCCGGTGAAGTAGTAGCCCGGGTACTGGCTGAAGTAGGTCTCGTAGAAGCGGTGGTGGTCGCCCCAGACGGTGCGGGCCTGCCCCGGCCAGCTCTGGGCGATGCACAGGTTGCCGCTGATGCCGTTGCCGTGCAGGGGCTTGCCCTCCTCGTCCATGACCAGGGGCTTGACCCCGAAGAAGGGCAGCGTGGCCGAGCCGGGCTTCAGCGGCGTGATCCCCGGCAGCGGGGTGATGAGGATGCCGCCGGTCTCGGTCTGCCACCAGGTGTCCACGACGCAGCAGCGCTCCTTGCCCACCTTCTCGAAGTACCAGCGCCAGGTGTCGGGGTTGATGGGCTCGCCCACGGTGCCCAGCACGCGCAGGCTCTCGCGGGAGCTGTTCTTCAGGTACTCGTCGCCCTCGCGGGCGATGGCGCGGATCGCCGTGGGCGCGGTGTAGAAGATGTTCACCTTCAGGTCGTCGACGATCTGCCAGTAGCGGCCGGCGTCGGGGTAGGTGGGGATGGACTCGAACATCACCGTCGTCGCGCCGTTGGCCAGCGGGCCGTAGATGATGTAGGTGTGGCCGGTGACCCAGCCGACGTCCGCCGCGCAGAAGTAGATGTCGCCCGGGTGGTAGTCGAAGACCACGCGGTGGGTCATCTGGGCGTAGACCAGGTAGCCGCCCGTGGTGTGCATGACGCCCTTGGGTTTGCCCGTCGAGCCGCTGGTGTAGAGGATGAACAGCGGGTCCTCCGCGCCCATCCACTCCACCGAGCAGGTGGAGCGCTGCCGGCGGCACTCCTCGTCCAGCCAGAAGTCCCGGCCCGAGCGCATCTCGGTCTGGGCCCCGGTGCGGCGGGCCACGAGCACCGTGCGCACCATGTCCAGGCCGTCGATGGCGCGATCCACGGTCTGCTTCAGCTTCAGGTGCTTGCCCCCGCGCAGGCCCTCGTTGGCGGTGATCACGAGTTTGCAGCCGGCATCCAGGATGCGGTCGCGGATGGCCTCGCTGCTGAAGCCGCCGAAGACGATGCTGTGGATGGCGCCGATGCGCGCGCAGGCCAGCATGGCGTAGGCCAGCTCGGGGATCATCGGCATGTAGATGCAGATCCGGTCGCCCTTCTGCACGCCGTGGTGCTTCAGGACGTTGGCCACGCGGGCCACCTCGTGCTTCAGGCGGCGGTAGCTGATGCGCTCGTACTCGCCCGGCTCGTCCTTGACCCAGATGATGGCGGCCTGGTCGCCCTTGTCGTTCAGGTGGCGGTCCACGCAGTTGTAGCAGGCGTTCAGACGGCCGCCCAGGAACCAGGCGAAGTCGACGTTCTCGTAGTCGTTGTCCACGACCTCGCGCCACTTGTGGAACCAGGAGATGTGCTCGGCCTCGCGCCCCCAGAAGGTCGCCGGGTCGTCCAGCGACAGGCGGTACTGGCGCTCGTACTCCTCCATCGAGCCGATGTGGGCGCGCGCCGCGACGTCGGGGTTGGGCCCGTAGAGCTCGCGCGGGGTGGGGTCGGCCATTGCTGGTCCTCCTGGGGCTGGCTGGTCGGTGGCGCGGGCGTTCTTCCCGGCTAGGCGGGTCCGGGGCCGGGGTCCTGGTCGAGCCAGGCCTCGGCCTCCTCCATGGTGCGGCAGACGTAGTAGGTGGCCGGCACATCCTCCATCTCCGCATAGGCCGTGTACATGCGCAGCATGCCGTAGCCGGCATCCTCGTTGTTGACGAAGACGGTGCGCCCGCGGCGGCGGGCCTGCGAATGGGCCCGCACCGCGTCGGCGATGCGGCGCAGCTCGTCCGCCATCAGGTGGATCAGCGGGCTGCGCCGTAGGTCCCAGAGCGCGTCGTCGAAAGCACCGGTCGGATAATGCTCGGCGATGAAGGCGATGGTCTGGTCCGCCTGCAGCGGGCCGTCCACGGTGATCGTCCCCCGACGGCCGCGGATCACGATTTCCATGTGCGTCATGTGCTTCCTTTCCCGCGAGCCACCGCGAACGCCAAGGACCCGGGCACTATACCAGATCGGCGTGGTCTTGTCCGGTTTCGAAAGTTGGCCCTCGGCGTCGTTCCGGCGGCCGGGGGCAGCCGCCCCCCCCCGCCTTACGGCGCCCCGTCCCCGGGGGTTACCAGGGGCACCGGCAGCTCCTGCCAGAGGCGCAGGGCTCCGCCGCCCGGCGGCAGCGGCAGGGTCTCGATCCTGCCTTCGGGCCAGGCGACCAACAGTTCGCCGGGACCCGCCAGCTCGCCCAACCCGAAGTGCAGTGGCAGCGTGGAGGCGTTCCAGGGGCTGGCCACACAGCGCACGGTCTGCGACCGCTCGCCCCGCGCGTCGCGCAGGCTCGGCTCCTCGCCGTTGATCGTCACCAGGTCCAGGTCGCCGTCCCCGTCCAGGTCGATGGCCCACAGGCCCATGGCGCGGCTCCGCGCGACGGCCAGGCCGGCCGGCTGCGCCGCGACGGCGACGAAGGTCCCGTCGCCTTGGCCGCGGGCCAGCAACGGGGCGCACGGGATCCGGTCCTGCCGGCGCTCGGCGACGGCCAGGTCCAGCCGTCCGTCGTTGTCCAGGTCGACCAGGGCCACCGAGACCGGCTCCGCCACCAGGGGCAGGTCCGGATACCCCCGGCGGCCACCGAAGTGGATCCTCCCGGGTTCGGACTCGTTCAGCAGCAGCAGCAGGGCGCCACCCCGCAGGCCCAGCAGGAGATCGGCGTCCCCGTCGCCGTCGACGTCGCCCGCCGCGGCCGCGCTCACCTCCGGCCCCGCGACCGCCAGGAGCTCGGCGTCCACCGGCACCAGACGCCCGCCCTGGTTGTGCAGGAAGCGGCGCTCGCTGCCGGCGGCGAACAGATCGAGGGCGCCGTCCCCGTCGAAGTCCTCGGCGACGGCGACCGACCACCAGGCGCCGGCGGCCGCGCCCAGACGGTCCTGAAGGTCCTGCCAGGTCCCGTCCGCACCCTGGCCGAACAGCCGGGGCGGCGACAGGTAGTTCAAGAGCAGGAGCTGCGGCCGTGGCGCGGCGTCCAGCCGCAGCCACAGGGCGCCGCGGCCGCGGCCGGCAGGATCGGCCGGCGGGTCGTCGCACCCGGCGAGGGCGGTCAGCGCCAGGACTCCCTCGTTGCGCCAAAGCTGCTTGCAGGACCGTCCCTGGCCGCGTTCGGCGCCGACGGTGAGGAAGAAGTCCCAATCACCGTCGGTGTCGAAGTCGCAGGCGGCTGTCCCGTGGTGGTCGAGCAGGCCGGGCGGCAGGGCCACCGCTGCCGGGCCTGTGAACCGCAGATCGCCGTGGCCGAGGTAGAAATCGACGACGTCGTCCGCGTGGCGGGACAGCACCAGGTCCCAATGGCCGTCCCCGTCCAGATCGGCCCAGGTGCCGCCGTAGGTTTTGCCGGCCACGGGCAGGCCGCTGTCGGCGACCAGCCGGAACTGCCAGTCGGCGGCCCGGGCTACGGCCGCGCAGGCGGCGCCCAGGACCGACACCAGCAGAACGACCGCCAGCGACACCACGCACAGCACCGGGTGACGGGCACCATGACCGGGAGGGACCGGGCGCCGGGGCGCCGGGGCGCGGGATGCGCACCAAGGGACCCGTGCCGGCCGACCGTGGCGACCATTGTAGCGCAAAACCGATGGAAAATAGTGGCAATTCCCGCGCGCACGGTTTCCGGGATCCCGGTCAGACCTCGCCCCCCAGCTTCCTTTCCCGCTGGTACAGCAGCGAGATCACCAGCCCCAGCAGGGCCATGCCGGCCAGGCGCACCGCGCGCACCGTCGCCGCGAAACCGGCCTACCGGTCGGGGCAGGGCGCGCCTGGTCAGTGAAACGCGGCGGGGGTCGGCAAGGGGGGGCCCCCGGGGGGCCTGCCCACGGCCAGGTCGGGATGCGCCGGG
>JBHEPC010000314.1:0-4513 GCA_046260475.1 Candidatus Krumholzibacteriia bacterium
TGCTGGACCCGAAGACGACGTCTCCGTCCTCGCCTGTTGCTTCCGCTAGCTTGTGCCGAGAAAATTGTGTCCGGGCTGCATACCCGTCGGTTTGGCGGTCCAAGCTTCACAATTGTTGCCGTTCAGTCAAAATCAACGGCATCCCGGGAGCCCAGACACAATTTTCGAGGCACAACCCAGGGAGTTCCTCTTGCCAATGTGATGGGGGCGTGTGACTTTCTCCCCGATCCGGCGCCCGCCCACCCCGCTCACCGCCCGCCAAGGATGGCAGCCATGCGCGAATTCATCAGCCGCTTCGGTCTCTTCGTCCTGGCCCTGGTCGTGCTCACCGCCCTGGGCTGCGCCTCCTTGGGCATTCGCTAGACTTCCGCCAGGCCCGCCGCTCCCACCGGCCACCGGACCTGCCCAGGCCACCGTGGCCGTCATGGAGTCGGCCGACAGCACGCCGCGCATCATCGGCACCATCCCCGCAAGACGACGGCGGCCTCCCCGCGGGGAGGCCGCCGTGCTGTCACTGCGCCGACGGGGCGCCTAGCCCTCGCCGGCCGGCAGGGTCACCGTGCCGACGTCCACGGTGATCTCGTCCAACCGCTGCTGCGTCGCGGGCTCGACGTCCTCCTGGAAACGGCCGCCCAACTGCTTGGCCAGGAACTTCTCCATGGCCACGGCGAGGGCCTTGCGGTTGTTCGGGGCGCGGAAGCCGTGACCCTCGTCCGGGGCCACGATGTACTCCACGTCCTTGCCCTTGCTGCGCAGCGCGACCACGATCTGGTCGGACTCGTGCTGCTTGACCCGCGGGTCGTTGGCGCCGTGCACCACCAGCAGGGGCACCTTGATGTCGTCGCAGTGGAAGAGCGGCGAACGGGCGATCAGGTCCTGCCGCTCGCTCTCGACCTCGGGGTTGCCCACCCGCTTGTACCAGGAGCCCTCGAGGAAGGGCTTCCAGTACTCGGGGAAGCTCTCGATCAGGGTGATCAGGTTGGACGGCCCCACGTAGGGGATGCCGCAGGCGTAGAGGTCGGGTGTGAAGGTGACGCCCGCGAGGGTGGCGTACCCGCCGTAGCTGCCGCCGAAGATGGCCACCTTGGCCGGGTCGGCGTAGCCCTCGGCCACCAGCCAGTTCACGGCGTCGGTGACGTCGTGCTGCATGGCGCCGATGCCCCACTCCTTGTTGCCGGCGTTCAGGTACGCCTTGCCGTAGCCGGTCGAGCTGCGGTAGTTCACCTGCATGACGGCGTAGCCGCGGTTGGCCAGGAACTGGGCGTAGGGCTCGTAGCCCCAGTAGTCCCGGGCCCAGGGGCCGCCGTGGATGTACATCACCACGGGCAGGTTCTTCGCCTCCACGCCCTTGGGCAGGGTCAGGTAGCCGTGGATGGTCATGCCGTCGCGGGCCGTGAAGCGCACCGGCTTCATGGGCGCCAGGTGCTCGCTGGGCAGCTCGGGCCGGGAGCGGTACTGCAGCGTGGCCGTACCCGCGGCCGCGTCGTAGAGGTAGACGCTGCCGGGGTCGACGTCGCTGGAGACCGACACCAGGAGCCTGCTCATGTCCAGGGAAGTGCTGGTGATGCCGAGCTCGCCGTCGGGCAGGGCCTTCTTCAGGCCGTCCCAAAGACGCTGGGCCTCGGGCGTCTTGGGGTAGACGCGCACCCGGTCGCCCACGTAGGCGGTGGCCAGCAGCTCGTCGGTCTCCGGATGGAAGACGGCGTTGCCGAAGTCCACCTCGTTCGCGGGGTCCTTCTCCACCGTCACCAGCTCGCCCGTTTCCGTGTCCAGCAGCACCAGCTCGCTGAGGTCGCGCTCGCCCTTGTTGGTCTCGACCCAGACGCGGCGGCGGTCCTGATGGAAGCCGACCGGGCTCATCTCCTCCTCGTAGGTGGTGGTCAGCAGCTGCTCGTATCCCTGCATGGTGACCCGCAGCAGCTCGGCGCCGCCGCCGGGCAGGGAGCGGTAGGCCAGGCGCAGCTCGCCCTCGTTGTCGAAGATCCAGAAGCCGACGCTGTCCGTGTTCTCGCGCAGCAGCGTGCGCTCGCCGCTGGCGATCTCCACCTTGTAGACGTCGTGGTAGCTGGGGTCGCGGTCGTTCAAGCCGACGATGATCACGTCCGGCGTGTTCTTGGGCACCGAGTAGATCTGCGCCCGCACGCCTTCGACCGGGGTCAGGTCCCGCGCGGGCGGCACGTTCTTCGCGGCCGGCGGGGCCGCCGGATCCACCGCCCAGACGTGGAAGTTCTCGTTGCCGCCCTTGTCCTGCACGTAAAGCAGGTGGCGGCTGTCGCGGCTCCAGAAGTAGCCGGGCACCGGCCGTTCGTCGGCGGTCACGGGTTTGGCCTGGTCGAACGGCGCGTCGGCCGCCTTGACCCAGATGTTGCGGGCGCCCTCGTAGGGCTTCAGGAAGCTCAGCCACATCCCGTCGGGCGAGAGCTGGGCGCCGGAGATCTCCGGATCGCCGAAGAAGAGTTCCCGGTCGAGCAGGGGTGCGGGCGTCATGGCCACCTCGGTGTCCTGGGTCTGCTGGTCGCCGCCGCCGCCGCCGCAGCCGGCCAGGGCGGCCAGGGCGGCGAGCACGAGGATGCCGAACAAGCACTTCATCATCACGTCTCCTTGGCGAGAGTGGGGGCCTTCCAGACGGGGATGCTACGCAACCCGGCGGGATTTGTTCACGGCCGCACCCTGGCTTGGGGGTGTGGTCGACATACTACAACAATCAGGCCCGTCCGTGGCTCCACTTGGAGATGGGCCGGGCCAGCAGGAACAGCACCACGCCGGCTGCGGCCGACATGACCACGAAGATCAGGAAGAACTCGTGCAGGCTGGTGATCTCGCGCCCCAGCAGCACCGGGGCGGGCTTGCCCTGCTCGGGGTAGAAGCTGCTGAGCACCCCGGCCATCTTGTTGGCCAGGGACGAGGCCAGGTACCACACGCCCATCATCAGCGAGGCGAAGCGGGGCGGCGAGAGGCGGCTGACCGCCGACAGCCCGATCGGCGACAGGCACAGCTCGCCGAAGGTGTGCAGCAGGTACAGCCCCACCAGCCACATCATGCTCACCTTCACCGCCGGGTCCACGTCCTTGACCCCGAAGGCGATCACCAGGTAGCCCAGCCCCAAAAAGACGAAGCCCAGGGACATCTTCACCGGCGTCGACGGGTCCAGGCGGCGCCGGCCCAGCACCGACCACAGCCAGGCGAAGACCGGCGCGAAGATCACGATCGCCACCGCGTTGACCGACTGGAACCAGCTCGCGGGCACGGTCCAGCCCAGCAGCTCGCGGTCGGTCTGGCGGTCGGCGAACACCGTCAGCGAGGCTCCCGCCTGCTCGAAGGCCATCCAGAAGAAGATCACGAAGAACGAGAGGATGAAGATCACCGCCACCCGTTCCCAGTCCTGGCGCACCAGGGGCCGGTCGTGGTCGGCGGTGCGGCCGCCGCCCCGCCGGTCCGACGGCGGCAGGCCCAGGGGCCGGCCCTCGGCGTCCACCACGTGGCGGTCCTTGCCCCACTGGAAGACCGCCGTGCCGATCAGCATGCCCGCGGCGGCGGCCAGGAAGCCCCAGCGGAAGTCCGCCGGGTCGCCGGTGTCGCCGAGGCCGCCGGCCACCAGCGGCGACAGGAAGGCGCCGATGTTGATCCCCATGTAGAAGATGGTGAAGGCCGAGTCCTTGCGCCGGTCGTCGGGCGCGTACAGCGATCCCACCATCGAGGCGATGTTGGCCTTGAACAGGCCCGTGCCCAGGATCAGCACGCCCAACCCGGCCCACAGCAGGGGCACCGCCAGCTCGAGGCGGTCCCAGAAGCTGGCGCTGCCGAAGAGCAGGAACTGCCCGCAGGCCATCAGCAGCCCGCCCACGAGGATCGAGCGCCGGTTGCCCCACCAGCGATCGGCCAGGTAGCCGCCGGCCAGGGGCATCAGGTACGCCAGCCCGGTGAAGTTGCCGTAGATGGTCGAGGCCTTCGCCACGTCGAACATCAGCGCCTTGGTCAAGTAGAGCACGAGGATGGCGCGCATGCCGTAGTAGCTGAAGCGCTCCCACATCTCGGTATAGAAAAGGACGTGCAGTCCCTTCGGATGCCCTTCGGTCACGGTGTCTCCCGGGAAGAGGTTGCAGCCGGGTGGGGGCGGCGGACCGGCACACCCTAGGCCCCGCGGTCCCGGGCGTCAAGGCTCGCGGCCGCGGCGGCGCGCCCGGCCCCGCAGGCAGGGCCGGGCGCGCTGTCCGCAGGCGGCGTTGCTAGCGCAGCACGGCGAGGGTCGCCGCGTAGTCGGGCTCCTCGGAGGTCTCGGGGTTCAGCTGGCTGTGCAGCACCTTGCCGTCCTTGTCCACGACCACCACCGCGCGGGCCAGCAGGCCGGCCAGGGGCCCGTCGGCGATGCGCACGCCGTAGGCCTTGCCGAAGTTGCCGTCGCGGAAATCCGACGCCGTGGTCACGTTCTCGATGCCCTCGGCGCCGCAGAAGCGCTTCAGGGCGAACGGCAGGTCCATGGACACGCACAGCACCGCCGTGTCCGCCAGCTCGG
>JBHEPC010000323.1:0-2713 GCA_046260475.1 Candidatus Krumholzibacteriia bacterium
GGCCCCTGCCTGCATAGCCGCCCGGCGGTCGGGAACCGCCGCGGCGTGCGAGGAGGACCGGCCCATGTGCGGAATCGTCGGCGTGACCGGATCGAGCCAGGCGGCGTCGATCCTGCTGGAGGGGCTCAAGCGGCTCGAGTACCGGGGCTACGACAGCGCCGGCCTGGCCATCGCCCGACCCGGCGGCATGCTGGTCTACAAGGAGGAGGGCAAGATCCGCAACCTCGAGGCCCGCCTCGACGGCCAGGACCTGGCCGGCACCTGCGGCATCGCCCACACGCGCTGGGCCACCCACGGCGCCCCCAACCAGATCAACGCCCATCCCCACCAGGCCGGCAAGGTGGCCGTGGTCCACAACGGCATCATCGAGAACCACAACGCGCTCAAGGTGCAGCTGGGCAAGAAGGGCCGCACCTTCCGCTCGGATACCGACACCGAGGTGCTGGCCCACCTGATCGACGACTTCTACAAGGGCGATCTGGTCGAGGCCGTGCAGCTGGCCCTGGGGGTCGTCGAGGGCGCGTTCGGCATCGCCGTCATCCACGGCGACGAGCCGGACCTGATCGTGGGCGCGCGCAAGGGCAGCCCCCTGGTCGTCGGCATCGGCGACGGCGTGAACTTCCTGGCCAGCGACGTCTCGGCCATCATGGAGCACACCCGCCAGGTCATCTACCTGGACGACGGCGAGATGGTCACCCTGCGGCCGTCGGGCATCGCGACCATGAAAATCAACAACGAGCAGATCACCAAGGAGATCCAGGAGATCACCTGGGACCTCAGCCAGATCCAGAAGGGCGGCTTCGCGCACTTCATGCTCAAGGAGATCTTCGAGCAGCCGCGCACCATCCGCGACTCGTTCCGCGGGCGCATCCTGCCCGAGAGCGGCGACGTCAAGCTGGGCGGCATCCAGCTCACGGACTGGGAGCTGCGCAACATCCGCCGCATCATCATCCTGGCCTGCGGCACCTCGTTCCACGCCGGCCTGGTGGGCGAGTACATGCTCGAGGAGTACGCCCACATCCCGGTGGAGGTGGAGTACGCCTCGGAGTTCCGCTACCGCAGCCCCATCATCGAGGCGGGCACCCTGTGCCTGGTCATCTCCCAGAGCGGCGAGACCATCGATACCCTGGAGGCCATGCGCGAGGCCAAGCGCAAGGGCGCCAAGGTGCTGGGCATCACCAACGTGGTGGGCTCGACCATCGCGCGCGAGAGCGAGTGCGGCGTCTACATCCACGCCGGGCCGGAGATCGGCGTCGCCTCGACCAAGGCCTTCACCAGCCAGGTCACCATCCTGGGGCTGATCACCATCCTGCTCGGGCGCCGCGGCCACATCAACGCCGACCGCGGCACCAAGATGCTGCAGGAGCTGGACAAGATCCCCGACCTGGTGCAGCAGGTGCTGGACCACTCCGACCGGATCATGGAGATCGCCAAGGTCTACGCCCATCACCGCAACTGCCTGTACCTGGGCCGGGGCGTGAACTTCCCCATCGCGCTCGAGGGCGCGCTGAAGCTCAAGGAGATCAGCTACATCCACGCCGAGGGCTACCCCGCCGCCGAGATGAAGCACGGGCCCATCGCCCTGATCGACCCCAACATGCCGGTGGTGGTCATCTGCACCCGCGACGCCAGCTACGAGAAGATCCGTGGCAACGTGCAGGAGGTGAAGGCGCGCAAGGGCAAGATCATCTCCATCGTCACTGAGGGGGACGAGGAGATCGCCAAGCTCAGCGACCACGTGATCACCATCCCGGACACCATGAACTTCTGGATGCCGCTGCTGTCGGTGGTGCCGCTGCAGCTGCTGGCCTACCACATCGCGGTGCTGCGGGGCGAGGACGTCGACCAGCCGCGGAACCTGGCCAAGGCGGTGACCGTCGAGTAGGGCCGTGCCGCCTCGGGGAGGTTCCGCGTCCGGGTTGCGGGGTTGCCGCGGCGGCGGCGGGGGGCGTACAATGCGGCGACGCAGCTTTAGTTACGGCTTTACTTGAGGAGAGGACATGAAGCGCAAGATTATCGCGACCGACGGGGCGCCCGGGGCCATCGGGCCTTACAGCCAGGGGATCAAGGCGGGCGGGTTCCTGTTCACAGCGGGCCAGATCCCGCTGGACCCGGCGACCATGGAGGTCGTGGGCACGACGGCGCCCGAGCAGGCGCGGCAGGCCCTGACCAACGCGCGGGCCATCGTCGAAGCGGGCGGCCTGGGGCTGGGCGACGTGGTCAAGGTCACGGTCTTCATCCGCGACATGGGCCAGTTCGCGGCCATCAACGAGGTCTACCGGACGTTTTTCGGCGAGGAGCCGCCGGCCCGCTCGGTGGTCGAGGTCTCGGGCCTGCCCAAGGATGTGCTGGTGGAAGTGGAGATGATCGCGTATTCTGGCTGACAGGCCGCACGCGAACACGGCCTCTCCGGCTGGGCGGGAATGAATGGGTCCTGGTGGGCCCCGGGGACTTCAAATCCTTCTGTCGGGCGCGTTTACCGTCCGAGGTGGGTTCGATTCCCACACATTCCCGCCATCTTTTTCCCGTCCGCCCGCCGACCGCCGGCGGGGCGCGCGGGAACCCCGCGGCCGGCCGCGGCGTATCGGCAGCCGGCTCCGACGGAACGGGACACCGCGTGATCCGCACCACCCTGCAGCCTGGTCCGCCGCCGGCGACCGCCCTCGCGGCCGCCGTGCTGTGCTGGCTGGCCGCCGCCCCGCCGGCGGGGGCG
>JBHEPC010000325.1:0-4310 GCA_046260475.1 Candidatus Krumholzibacteriia bacterium
CTCCTGGTCCACGGACAGGCCGGCGTCCAGGCGGGTGCCCGTCTCCAGCGCCAGCATGGCCGGGTTGAAGAGGTTGGACAGGCCGCCCCGGTACAGGGCCACGCCCGTGCCGCCCATGGCGTTGGCGTCGGCGCCGCGCCAGGCCCACTGGTCGCCGTAGCCGGTCGTCAGCTGCGGGGCGGCCGCCGCGGACGCCGCCACGAGGAGGGCCACGAGGGCCGCCGCCGCCTTGCTCAGGTTCATCGTCATGTCCAGTCTCCTCGCAGCCGTCAGAAGGTGTAATCCATCTGCAGACGGATCATGGTGTCGTCCTTGGGCACGCGCCCGGCGTCCGGGGTCGGCGCCGCCAGGTCGCCGAAGGACCGGATGTCCACGTAGGTCCGCGGCAGGTTGTGGTCCCGGGTGACCTTGAGCTGGAAGAGCAGGCGCTCGCTCACCCGGCTTTCGACCTTGAACCAGTTGCGGAAGCCCTGGCCGTTCAGCAGCACGAACTCGTCACCCTCGAAGTTCCAGAGGAACCCGTCGTACACCGACGACGCGAAGGTGAGTTTCAGGCCGGGCGTCACGTTGTGCTCGTAGCGCGCCTCCAGGGCGTGGGCCGGCGAGCCCGCGGTGCCCACGGCGGGATCGCGGCCGCCGCCGTCGGGGGTGCCGCCCAGGCGTGCCCGCGCCGGGAAGAACACGTTGCTGGTCATGTACGTGAAACCCAGGCGGTTGTAGTTGCTCAAGAGGGCGATCAGCTGCCAGCGGGTCTCCCAGTTGCGGAAGGCGCGCACGTCGTCCGGGTTGTCCTCCGAACGGCTGCTGTAGCGGTGCCGCACCCGGAAGCGCAGGTTGAAGATGGGCTGGTACTCGGCGCGCAGGGTGTAGCGCGTCAGGTCGGCGCCGTCGGCCTTGCGGGTCCACTTGTCGAACTGCAGGCCGGACAGGGTCAGCGCCCGGCTGATGCGGTACCTGGTCTCCAGGTACAGCCCCTGCTCCGGCTTGGGCTGGGGCGTGGTGGCGTCGAGCCAGGCGTACAGGTCGTCGTTCAGCCGGTAGGGCGCGTCCAGCAGGGTCATCTCGTAGCGGTTGTCGTTGCCGAAGGCGCGGTTGTAGGGGTTGTCGAAGCCCACGTCGTAGTCGCGCCAGATGGCCAGCAGGTGCAGGTTGTCCCACTGGGCGAAGGCGTTGACCACCGCCGCGTCGGGGTTCTTGGTGGTGAACAGCGGGTTGCGTGGGTCCTGCAGGAAGGCGTACTCGCCCTGCACGGCCACGTTGCCCACCACGGCCTGGCCCTCGGCGCCCATGACGCGCCGCCACTTGTGCTCGGTGACCGAGCCGTCGTCGTTGACCTCGACGCTGTCGTAGGACTCCCAGATCTCCCGGTCGCGGCCCTCCAGCAAGGTCTGATTCGTGACCAGGGTGCCCGCGTCCGGCCGGAAGCCGCGGTTGGTGCGGGCCTCGTAGCCGGTGACGCCCAGGTAGGTGCCGGGCGCGAGCAGCACCTTCACGTTGGCGCCGATCAGGTCCTCCTCGATAGCCCGGCGGCGCATGCCGCTGGCCACGCCGTCCACCTCGCGGGACTCCAGGGCCATGGCGTCCGGGCGCGGCTGCATCAACACGTAGCGGTTGATGGTGCCGTCGGGGTTGAGGATCCCGTCCTTGCGGGCGGTCGACCAGAAGGCGGCCAGGTGCAGGTTGCGCCACGAGCCCTCGAAGGCCGCCCCCTGCAGGTGGTACTCGTAGCTGCGGCTGACGTCGCCGCTGATGCCCAGCAGGCGCTTGTTGTAGCCGAAGCCCGTGCGCCGGTACTGGGCGAAGTCGGTGTTGTCCATCACCAGGCCCAGGCCGAAGGCCGCCCGGTAGTTGCCGAAGTACAGGCCCTTGAGCCGGAAATCGCCGCCGCGGCGGTCGCGCACGCCGACGAAGGCCTTGACCGTCTCGTCCCAGGGACCCTCGCCGTGCTCGCGGCTGGTCAGGGCGCCGGCGGTGAAGCCGTCCCGGCCCGAGACCCGCACCTTGTTCAGCCAGGCCGGCGAGTACAGGTCCAGCTCGCCCACCGTGAACCGGCCCCGCGGCACGCCCAGGCGCAGGGCGAAGTTGCCCAGCTCCTCCTCGTCGCTGGAGTTGGGCGTCTCGGTGTAGCGCGTCTGCACGTACCCGGTCACCGGCCGCGTGTCCAGGGCGGTGGCCTCGTCATCGCTGAAGACGACGAAGTCCCGCAGGTTGCGGTAGGAGAAGTAGCGCAGGCCCTCGGTGCCCCGCAGCTGCCGTTGGCTCTCGAAGCGGCCCAGACGCGCCCGCGTTCGCAGGATGTTGGTCGCATCCACCGGCGAGACGTTCTGGTAGGACATCAGGTCGAACAGGTCCAGGTCGTTGATGTTCTCCGGCGAGCGCATGCGGTCCAGGTACTCGTCGGCGATGCCCTCGTTGGAGCCCTCCTGGCTCATGTACTGGCGCACCTGGCGGTAGCTCGCGGACAGGCGGGCAATGGACGCGTCCTCCTCGGTCGGCGGCATGGTCGACACCAGGGGCTTGATCGCCGCGAACAGGGCCGGCGTCATGCCCTCGACCTCGAGCAGGTCGTAGACGTCGTCGAAGTAGCGGACGTAGGTCCGGTGGGTGACGATGGCCTCGGCCACCTCCGGCGGCACGGGCAGCCCCAGCACCGCCTCCAGCGGCGCCGAGTTCAAGTCCACGGGTCCGGGCGGCGATGCCGCCAGGCCGGCCGCGGACAGGCCGCCGGCCAGCAGCAGCGCCAGGGCGGCCGCCGTCGCGGCCGTCCGGACGCCGCGGCGGTCGCGCCGGCGCGTTCCGCGTCTGGTCAGGATGTCGTTCACTGCGCCTCACCGCCCCACGCAACCACCAGCCCAAACTGGTGGGTGCTGTCGAGGGTGCCGCCCCCGGTGGAGAAACCATAGTCCAGGCCGATGCCCCGCAGGCCGTAGCCGAAGCCGGCGGTCATCCGGTTGGGGTTGGTGGCCACGCCGGCGCGCAGGGCGAACCCGGGCACCACGAAGGCCTCGACGCCGCCCTTGTAGACGGTGTCCTCGCCCAGGCGGTTGTCGATCTCGAAGGTCGTGACCACGGCGTCGTAGGGCTCATAGGCCACGCCGGCGACCAGGCGCCGCTCCAGTTCCTCGTCGTCCAGCCCGATGCGCGGGTCGTTGATGTTCACCACCTGCAGGGCCAGGCGCGTGCGCCGGTGCAGGGTCACCAGCAGGCCCAGGTCCAGGCCCACGGCCGTGTCCTGGCCGGGGTCCAGGCCCGAGATCGACTCGCCGGCCTCGACCCGGTAGACGTTGGCGGCCCAGCCGATGGCGACGCTGGAGTGGTAGTCCTCGTACAGGTGCACGCCGTGGGCGAAGGTCAGGCGGGTCTCCTTGAGCAGGTCGACCTCGCCCACCGAATCGGCACCGGCCCAGGACACCGAGAAGCTGGTCACGCCCAGCCCGAAGCGGCCGAACCGCGTGTCGAAAGGCAGGCCGGCGCCCACGGCCACGAAGTCGGTGAAGTCCAGGCGGAAGGGCCGCTGGTAGGAGGCGGCCGCCTCGCCGCCCGTGGCCGCGCCCAGGGCGGCCGGGTTCAGGAACGGCGCCCACGCGGCGCCGGGCGCGGCCACCCCCGTCTCGCCCATGGCGCGGGCGCGGGGGCTGACCTGGGTGGTCTCGAAGAACGCGGCGGCGTCACCGGCGGCAAGGCCGAGCGACGCGGTCACCAGGACGATGGTCAGGCTGCGGATCATCGCTCACCCTTTCTAGTTGCTGAGCCGCGTGGCCACGACCACGGGGGCGGTTCTGTTCTCCTCGTCGCCGGTCGCCTTCACGACGACCGACAGGTGCAGGACATACATGCCCGCGGGCACACGCTCGTAGGTGTCGTCGCGGCCGTCCCACAGGACGGTCGTGTAGGAGCCCGGCACCGTGGCCGGAGCCCCGTCGAAGCGGCTGTCGTACAGCGTGACCACCAGGCGGCCGCCCTGGTCGAAGACGCGCAGGCGCGTCTCGCTCAGGGGGCGGGAGGTGAACTGCACGGGGAAGGCCTCGCCCAGCGCCGGCAGGAAGGTCTTGGCCGGCACCTTCAGGGTGACCCCGCCGCCGCCGCCGGGGCCGGGTCCCGGGCCGGCCGACGGGCGGGCCGGATCCCAGGGCTGCATGGCGAAGGTCACGGGCAGGTTCTCGCTCAGGTCGTTGCGGCCGTCGACACCGTTGCTGCCGGTGAGCGTCTGGTTGCCTTCGGTCACGTCCACGCGCTGGTAGGAGCTGCCGAACTCGAGCTGGGTGGTGAACGGCGTCTGGCTGCCGACGGCCGTGTCGGGCTGGTAGGTC
>JBHEPC010000346.1:0-5127 GCA_046260475.1 Candidatus Krumholzibacteriia bacterium
CGGGCACCCGCGCCCAGACGTAGAAGGTGGCCCCGGCAGGGAAAACGTCGAAGCCCGCAGCCTCGAGAGCCTCGACCATCACCGCCCGCCGCCGCGCGTAGGGCGCCATCACCTCGCGCTGGAGCGAGGCGAAGGCCGGCCCCAGGGCGTGGGCGGCCACCTGCTGCACCGGCGTGAAGACGCCGCTGTCGATGCTCTCCTTGACGCGGCCCAGGGCGGCGACCACGTCCCGGTGCCCCACCGCGAAGCCGACGCGCCAGCCGGTCATGTTGAACATCTTCGAAAGGCTGTGCAGCTCGATGACCCGGTGGCTGCGGTGGTCCACCTCGGCCAGCATGCTGGCCGGGCGCGAGCCGTCGAGGGTGACCTCGAGGTACGCCGCGTCGTTGACCAGCACGAACCCCCGCGCCGCCGCCAGCGCCGCCGCCTCGCGCCAGAACCCCGGCGCGACCACCGCGCCGGTGGGGTTGTTGGGGTAGTTGAGGTAGGCCAGGCGGGTGCGGCCGTCGGCCAGGCGGTCCAGCTCGGCCAGGTCCGGCAGGAAGCCGCCCGCCGCCGCCAGGGCGAAGGGCCGCGGGTCGCCCCCGGCCAGGATGGTGGCCTGGCCGTAGACCGGATAGCCCAGGTCCGGGACCAGCACGTTGTCGCCCTCCTGGACGCAGGTCAGCGGCAGGTGGCCCAGGCCTTCCTTGCTGCCGATCAGGGCGAGGATCTCGGTGTCCGGGTCGGCGCTGACGCCGTGGCGCTCGGCGAGCCAGGCGGCGATGACCTGCCGCAGGCGGCGGTCGCCCCGCTGGGCCGGGTAGCGGTGACCGGCGGGCTCGCCCAGCGCCCGCCGCATCACCTCCACCAGCTCCGGCGGCGTCGGGCGGTCGGGATCGCCGATGCCCAGGTCAACGACCGGGCGGCCGGCGGCCCTGGCCGCGGCCTTGGCGGCGTCGATGGCGGAGAACAGGTACGGCGGCAGGCGGTCCAGACGGCCCACGGCTGTCACTCCTCGGCGAAGAAGGTGGCGCGGAAAAAGCCCCGCGGATCCTCCGGGGATCCGCGGGGCCCAATATGGCACACGGACGGGCGATCATCCACCCTGCTGGGCGGCCTTCTTCTTCTGGGCGGTCTGCAGCTGCAGCAGATCGCTCATGCGCTGCACCTGGGCGCGGGCCGGGCCGGCGAACTTGGCGTGGCCGCTGGCGGCGCACTCCTCGAACTTCGCCTGGGCGGCGGCGAACTCCTCGGTCTTCTCCAGGGCCAGGCCCCAGGAGTAGAGGATCGGCGCCAGGGCCTGCCGGCCCTTGCTGCTGTGGGCGGCGTAGGCCTGGGCGGCCTCGGCCTTGGCGGCGACCGCCTGGCCGTTCTCGACCATCACCTGCAGCATGGTGCCCCACTCGGTGGTGTCGTTGGGCTTGAGCTCCAGGTACTCCCGGAAGACCGCCACGCTCTCGGTCTCGCGGCCGGCGGCGTCCAGCGTCCGCGCCAGGGTCAGGGTGGCGTTGGGCTGGTCCGGGTTCTTGGTCAAAAGTTCCCGCAGCAGGGTGACGGCGCCGTCGTAGTCGCCCGCCTTCATCTTGCCGCGGACGATGTCCATGGCCGTCGAACCCCCGGCCTGGCCGCCGTACTGGTTGGCCAGCTCCTGGTAGTAGGCGGCCTGCTGGCTGTTGCCGGCCTTCTTTTGCTGCTCGGCGGCCTTGCCGGCGGCGCTGGCGATCTGCGTGAGGGCCCTGGCGTGGGCCCGTTCGCACTCGTCCAGGGCGATGATGTGCTCGAAGACGTCCACGGCCTGGGTGTGGTAGCCGGCGGCCGAATGCAGGACCGCCAGGTTGAACAGCACGCCGCAGTCCTCGGGGGCCAGCATCTCGGCCTTCATGTACTCGGCGCGGGCCTCCTTGTACTTCTTCAGCTTGGCGTAGGCCTTGGCCAGGTTCGCGTAGTCGCCTGCCTCGACATCGGCGCCGCGGGCGGCGATGACCTTGCCGAACCAGTCGACGGCGGCGATGTAGTCCGCGTTGGCCGCGGCGGCGTTGCCCGCCTTGTCCGCGGCCTCGCCCTTGCCCAGGTGGGCGGTGCCCAGGCCGCGGTTGGCCCCGACGTGCTCGGGGCAGACCGAGACGATGGACTGCATGCGGGCGATGGCCTGCTCCCAGGACTGCTGGTTCAGGAACTCGACCGCCGACTGGTAGGCCAGGTCGGCCTCCTGCATCTGCCCGGGCAGGCACTCGGCCGAAGCTACGGCGGCGAGCAGCAGGCCGGCCACCAACGCCAGCGCGCCGACGAAGGGACGGACGGGATGGTTTTGCCTCGTCAGGTGCACGGGGGATACCTCCGGAAGTGCGTTCTCAGGGGGACACGAAGAGTCGTCCCGCAGGTGTCGGGGACGCCGGGGTGAATATACCGGCCGTCTCCCGGGGTGTCAAACCAGGCCGCCATGCGCGCGGCGTCCACGAGAGCTTGAACACCGGCCGTCCCCTCCGGTTCCCCCCGGCCTTCACCCCTGCCCGGCGCGGCAGCAGGCGCGCACGGCCAGGCCCTCGGCTCCCTCGCTGCAGAACAGCACCACCGCCAGTTCCGGCCGGGCCATCATGCGCCCGGTGAAGGCGAACAGGCCGATGCTGTCCGGCTGCTCCTGCAACCCCGTCAGCGCCAGCACCACCGGGACGTCCGGCGGCAGCCCCGCCCCGGCCGCGGCCGCCGCCTGCTCCAGGTGCTCCCACTCCAGGACGATCCAGGGCTCGAGGTCCGCTGGCAGGGTCCCGGCTCCGTAAGCCGCGTCGGCGCGGCCGCCCACCACGGCGGCCGCCACCTCGAGCACCGCCAGGGAGGTGCGCGGCGGCCAGCGCACGAGCGCGTCCGCAGACGGCAGGGCGTCCGCCTGCGGCCCGCCGGCGTCGGCGATCACGACGGCCCCGTCCCCCGGATCGGCCGCGCCGCAGGCGCAGCGCGCCACCGCGACGCCCTCGGCCGCGTACACCCCCGCGACCGCATCGAGCAGGGCAACCCGGCCGGCGCCCCCGGCGCAGGCCACCACGTGCCCGGCCTCCCGCGGCAGCACGTCGTGCCACGGGGTGAAGAAGACGAAGTCCACTGGTCAGCTCCTTCCGTCGCCCAGCAAGCCCCCGTACCAGGCCAGCAGGCTGTCGATCATCGCCTCACGGGTGAACTCGCGGCGCTGCCGCACGCGGCCCGCCGTGCCCATGGCCCGGGCCTGCGCCGGGTCCGCCAGGATCCGCCGCAGGGCCGCCGCCAGGGCCCGGGGCTCGCCCGGCGGCACCATCAGGTGGGAGCGGCCGGGGTCGGCCACCTCGCGCACCCCCGTCGGCAGATCGCTGGCGATCACCGGCACGCCGGCCGCCATGGCCTCCAGCTGGGCCAGGCCGAAGGTCTCGCTCTCGTCCAGGCTGGGCAGGACCAGGGCGCGGGCCGCCGCCAGGCGCGCTGCCAGCTCGTCCTGGCTCGCCGGCCCCGCCCACTCGACCCGATCGGCCACCCCCAGGCGCTCGGCGGTGCGGGCCAGGGACCCGGCCAGGGGCCCCTCGCCGACCACCGCCAGGCGGGCCTCCGGCACCTCGCGCAACGCCTCCAGAAGGATGTGCAAACCCTTGTACCGCACGAGCCTGCCGACGAAGAGAAACGGCCCATCCCCCCGCGCGGACACGCCCTCCCAAGGCGCCGGGTCCAGGCCGAACGGGATCACGGTCGTGCGCTCCCGGTGGGCCGCCAACTCCCGCGACCGCTGGCGGTGGGCGGCCGAGGAGACGGTGATGCCCACCGCCCGGCGCAGGCAGGCCTGCTGCACCGGTCCGGCCAGGAGCCTGCCCAGGCGCTGGCGGGTGATGTCCGCGTGGTGCCAGACCGCCAGGACCGGACGGCGCCCCCGCCCCGCGCCCGCGGCCAGGCAGGCGGCCGCCCCCAGGGGGTTGGGCAGGTGCAGGTGCAGGACGTCCGGATCGAGAGCCGCGAACTCCCGGCGCAGCAGGCCCACCAGGGTGGGCGTCAGCGGCTGGGAGTTGCACACCGCCGGGGTCCAGGCCCGGACCAGGCGCCCGCCGCCCGGCAGGGGCTCCTCCTGGTCGCCGTGCCCGCCGGCCGCCAGCACCGACACCTGCACGCCCCGGGCGGCCAGGCCGGCGGCCAGCTCGCCCAGCACCGTTTCCATCCCGCCGCGGTGGGGCGGGTAGTACTTGCCCAGGTGGAGGATGCGCATGACGCGGCAGTGTAGGGCACGGGCGCGGGCCGGTCAAAGGACGTCCGCGCCTTGCCCGCCGGCGGTCCCCTGGTGTATCATCTAGGGCAAGGCCGGGCTGCCGGCCGTCGCCCGCCCCGACGACCGCCCCCGGCGCGCCCGTCCGCGACGAAGGGGGTCCGGCCATGTCCCGCGTGCTCACCGAACGCCTGATCCAACGCCAACTCAACCACTGGAACCGGCTGCGGACCCTGCTGCGTGAGCAGCCGGCGTCGGCGCCGCCGCGCCGGCGCCCGGTGATGACGGTCAGCCGGCTGGCCGCCAGCGGCGGCCGCAGCCTCGCCACCGCCCTGGCCCAGCGCCTGGATCTCGAGCTGCACGACCATTCCCTGATCACGACCATCGCCAGGGACAGGGAGCTGGAAGCCTCCCTGGTGGCCCAGCTGGACGAGCGCACCGTCAGCCAGACCCGCCTCTGGGTGCAGGGCCTGCTGCAGGGGCGCCTGTTCCTGCGGGACGACTTCCACCAGGCCCTGGTGCGGGTGATCGGCGAGCTCGCGGCCCGGGGCGGGGTGGTCTTTTTGGGCCGCGGCGCCAACCTCGTGCTGGGCGAGCGGGCCGATCTGCGGGTGCGCGTCGTGGGTTCGGTGCGGCGCCGCACCGAGCGGTTGCGCGAACGCACGGGGCTGGCGCCGGAGGAGGCCCACCGGCTGCTGCTGGCGACCGACCTGAGCCGGGCACGCTTCGTACGGGAGGTCTTCCGCACCGAACCGGGCAGCCCCGAGAACTACGACCTGGTCCTGAACTCCGACCGCCTGGACGAGGAGACGATGGTCGACCACGTCCTGTTGGCCCTCTCCCAACGCCTGGCGGAACCGCGTCCGGCGCTGCAGGGCCAGGCCTAGCCACAGCCGCAAGCGAAGCGCGGCCCCTCCCGCGAAGGAGGGGCC
>JBHEPC010000365.1:0-6164 GCA_046260475.1 Candidatus Krumholzibacteriia bacterium
GTCCAGGACGTGCTGGCGGAGCGGCTGTTTCCGACGCTGGTGCCGCTACCCGAGCGTTGGCGGATGTACTACGAGCGTGGGATCAAGACGCGGGGGGCCCGGAACCGGGTGGAGCGGCCGCGCAAATACGCCTTCTGAACAGGCAGCAGAGCCGGCCCGGGGATGGTCGTCCCGGGCCGGATACAATCTTCACGGCACAACTGGAGGCTCGAAGTGGCGGCGGCAGCGGGCCTCGTAGGTCTCAGCCGCCCCCACGACCACCTGGGCGGTGGCCTCGGTCAGGCGCTGGGTGAAGTTGGCCGGGTCGCCGCAGACCATGCAGATGGCCAGCTGCTTGGTGACGTATTCGGCGCTGCACAGCAGCTGCGGCATGGGGCCGAAGGGGACGCCCCGGTAGTCCAGGTCCAGCCCCGCGACGATCACCCGCCGGCCCTGGTTGGCCAGCTTGTTGGTGACCTCGACGATCTCCGGTCCGAAGAACTGCCCCTCGTCGATGGCCACCAGTTCGGTGCGGTCGTCCACCAGGTCCAGGATGTCGGCCACGTGGGTGACCGCGATCCCCGGCAGCGACTGTTGGCTGTGGGAGACGATGTTGGTGGCGTCGTAGCGGGCGTCGATGCCGTGCTTGAAGATCTGCACCCGCCGGCGCGCAATCTGGGCGCGGCGGATGCGCTTGATGAGTTCCTCGCTCTTGCCGCTGAACATCGGGCCGCAGATGACCTCGATCCAGCCCGTCTTGCCGTGCACGACCTGCATGCCGCTCCGTTCGTCGCCGGTGGTCGGGGAGCGCCAAGGATAGGGTACGGCAGCGCGCCGGACAACCGGCGATCGGCGCGGCGGCGGGTTTTACCGTGGCGGGCGCCCGCCCAGCGGCTATACTTCCGGGCCATGTGGACCCGCGACGACTTCCTGGCCGCCGTGCCCCTCGGCATCCTCGGCATGATCCACCTGCAACCCCTGCCGGGCAGCCCCCGCTGGGGCGGCGACCTGGACGCGGTGCGCGCGGACGCCCTGCGGGACGCCGACGCCCTGGTCGAGGCCGGCTTCGGCGCGGCGATGGTGGAGAACTACCACGACGTGCCTTTCTTCCCGGACGCCGTGCCGGCCCACACCGTGGCCGCGCTGACGGCGCTCGTCGCGGCTGTGCGGGCGCGGCATCCCCGCCTGGCGGTGGGCGTGAACGTGCTGCGCAACGACGCCGCGGCCGCCTTGGGGGTCGCCGCCGCCACCGGCGCCTGCTGCGTGCGGGTGAACGTCCACGCGGGGGCGGCGGCCACGGACCAGGGGCCGCTCGCGGGGCGGGCCTGGCACACCCTGCGCCTGCGCCGCGAACTGGGGCTCGAGCGGGTGGGCATCCTCGCGGACGTGCGGGTCAAGCACGCGCGTCCCCTGGTGGAGCGCCCGCTCGCGCAGGAGGCGGCGGACCTGCGCCTGCGCGGGCTCGCGGACGCCCTGATCGTCACCGGCCCGGCCACGGGCGCGCCTGCTGCGCCGGACGACCTGCGGGCCGTGCGTGCGGCCCTGCCCGACTGCCCGCTGCTGGTGGGCAGTGGCGCCACGGCCGCCTCGGTGGCGGAACTGCTGCGCCTGGCCGACGGTTGCATCGTCGGCTCGTCCCTGCAGGCTGCGGACCCGGCGACCGGCCGTGCGGCCGTGGACGCGGGACGCGCCCGCGCCTTCCATGCCGCGGCGACGGCCGCCCCGCGAAAGGACTGACCCGCCCATGCGCATCCTCGTGACCGGCGGCGCCGGCTTCATCGGCTCGAACTACGTGCGCCTGCTGCTGGAACAGGGCGGCGACGAGCGCATCGTCAACCTCGACCTGCTGACCTACGCGGGCAACCTGGCGAACCTGGACGGCTGCACCCAGGATCCTCGCTACCGCTTCGTGCGCGGCGACATCCGCGACCGGGCGCTGGTGCGCGGGCTGCTGGCCGACGAGGGGATCGACGCCGTCGTGCACTTCGCCGCCGAGAGCCACGTGGACCGCTCGGTCGAAGGACCCGAGGTCTTCGTCAGCACCAACGTCCTGGGCACGGAGATCCTGCTGGAGGAGGCCCGCGCCGCCGGGGTCGCCCGCTTCGTGATGGTTTCCACCGACGAGGTCTACGGTTCCCTGGGCGCGAGCGGGCTCTTCACCGAGGACACGCCGCTGGCGCCCAATTCCCCCTACGCGGCCAGCAAGGCCGCCGCCGATCTGCTGTGCCGGGCCTTCCACCAAACCTGGGGCTTCCCGGTGCTGACCACCCGCTGCAGCAACAACTACGGCGCCTACCAGTTTCCTGAGAAGCTGATCCCCCTGATGATCGCCAACGCGCTGGAGGACAAGCCGCTGCCCGTGTACGGCGATGGTCTGAACGTGCGCGACTGGTTGTGGGTGGGCGACCACTGCCGGGCGGTGGACCTGGTGCTGCGCCGGGGCGTGCCCGGCCGCGTCTACAACGTCGGCGGCTGCAACGAGCTGACGAACCTCGAGCTGGTGACCCTGCTGATCGACCGCCTGGGCAAGCCGCGGGACCTGATCACCTTCGTCGCCGACCGCCCGGGCCACGACCGCCGCTATGCCATCGACGCCTCGCGCGTCATGGGCGAGCTGGGCTGGGCGCCGTCGGTCACCTTCGCCGAGGGCCTGGCCCGCACGGTGGACTGGTACCTGGACCACCGCTCCTGGTGGGAGAAGATCCGCAGCGGCGAGTACCGGGAATACTACGACCGCATGTACGGCGGCCGCGGCACGGCCGGCGCGCCGCCGGGAGCGGCCACGTGAATCCTTCGTGCCGCCTGCCGGACGGGCGCACGGTGGCCGTCGCCCCGGAGGCCGCGGACCGCCTCTGCGCGGGCGTCGTCCTCTGCGGCGGGTGCCGGCCCGACGCAGCGGACGGCGCGGCTCTGGCGGCCGAGGCCCTGGGCCGCGACCTGGCGGTCCGCTGGGCGGGCACGCCGCCGTCGGCGATCCCCGGTTTGGCCGAGGCCCGCGACCTGTACAAGTCCTTCGGCATGGAGCCCACCCGCTACCGCCCCAGCAGCGAGGCCCTGCTGCGCCGCCTGCTGCAGGGCAAGGGCCTCTACCGCCTGGGCAACCTGGTCGACGCCTGCAACCTGGCATCGCTGAGCTTCCTGCTGCCGATCGGCATGTACGACCTGGCCAAGGTCCGCGGTGACGTCACCCTGCGCACCGGCACGGCCGGAGACGCCTACGCGGGCATCCGCAAGGGGCCGGTGAACCTCGAGGGTCGGCTGGGGCTGTTCGACGCGGAGGGACCGTTCGGTTCGCCGACCAGCGACTCGGCCCGCACCGCCACCGACGCCGGCACGGCCACGGTGCTGGCGGTGGTCATGGCCACCGCCGGCTACCCGGCCGCCGCCATGGCGGCCAACCTGGACGTTTTCACGGGCCTGTTCGCCACCCACTGCGGTGCCGTGGGCCGGTTCGCCGCCGTGCTGGGAGGGCGGCCGTGAGGCGGATGAACGCGGCGGTGCTGCTGCTGGCGGCGGCCATCGGCCCGGTGCCCCGGGCCGCGGCGGCGGCCGCCGCCCCCGCACCGGCGGCGTTGCCGCAGCGCGTGGCCACCCTGACCGCACCGGCCTTCGCCGGCCGCGGCGCCGGCGCCGCCGAGGGCGCCGCCCTGGCCGACACCCTGGCCGCCTGGCTCGCGGCCGCGCAGCTTGTGCCGGCCTTCGGCGGCGCCTGGGTCCAGCCGTTCCCCCTGCGGGGCGAGGGCTGGGCGGGCCAGGACCTGACGGGGCTGCCCGGCCGCAACGTCGCCGGTCTGCGCCCCGGCCACGGCCGCCTGGCCGGGCGTTGGATCATCCTGGGGGCCCACCACGACCACCTGGGTCGGGTCGATCCGCAGGGGCCGGATGCCGCCGGACCGCCCGCCCCCGGCGCCTACTACCCGGGGGCCAACGACAACGCGTCCGGTGTCGCGGCCGTGCTCGCCGCCGCTGCGGCCCTGGCCGACGCACCGGCGGGCGACCGGCGCGGGCTGCTGGTCGTACTCTTCGACGGCGAGGAGGTGGGTCTGCAGGGCTCGGGCCACTTCGTCGACCACTGCCCCGTCCCGCTGGACAGCGTCGACGCCATGATCAACCTGGACACCGTCGGCCGCCTGCAGGACGGCACCCTCCACGTCAGCGGCGTGGGCACGGCCGCCTGCCTGCCGCCCGTGGTGGGCGCCGCCGACGGGGGCGAGTTTGCCGTGCGCACCGCCCAAGGCGGCTGGTCCGGCAGCGACCACATGGTCTTCAACACCCGCGAGGTCCCGGTGCTGTTTCTTTTCGGGGGCGCTTATCCCGATTACAACCGCCCCAGCGACACGGCCGGGACCCTCGACCCCGCGGCCCTGGCGGCGGTGGCCCGCTACGCGGAGCGCCTGGTGGCAGGCCTGCTGGTCGCGCCGTCCCCCTGCGCCTGGGCGATGGTGGGCGACGGTCCCCTGCGCAGCGAGGGCGGGTCCCAGGAGGGCCAGAACCGCGCCACCTGGCTGGGCACCCTGCCCGACTTCAGCGAGGAGACGACCGGCTACCGCCTGGCCGGGGTCTTCGACCACAGCCCCGCCCGGCAGGCCGGCCTGCAGAAGGGCGACGTGCTGGTGCGCTTGGGGGGGCGCGAGGTGACCGACCTGGCCACCTTCACCCGCGCCCTGCGGGCCCACGCCCCCGGCGACCCGGTGGAGGTCGAGGTGCGCCGCGGCGGCCGCCTGCTGCGCTTCACGGTGGTGATGGGCGACCGCGCCGACCGGCGCTAGGGGTGGCCCGGTGCCGGCGCCGGATCCGCGTCGCGCCGCCCCGGTTCCACGTGCACGAACACCCGGGCCACGTTGCCCACGCCGTCGCGCACCTGGTCCTCCACCGCGTGGGCGACGTCGTGGGCGGCGCCCAGGGACAGCTCCGGGTGGACGGCGATGCGCAGGTCCGCCAGGTACCACGAGCCGCGCTGCCGGACCCGCAGGTCGCGGATCTCCTGGACCGCGGGCACGGCGGCGGCCCGGCCGCGGATGGCCTCGACCAGCGCCGGGTCCGGCATGGTGTCCATCAGGACCATCACGTTTTCGTGCAGCAGGTTCCAGCCCATGCGGGCGATGAAGACGGCGATCACCAGGGCGGCCACGTTGTCCAGCACCGGCCAGCGCACCATCGCCCCGGCGATGCCGATCGCCGCCGCCACCGAACTGATGGCGTCGGTGCGGTGCATCTCCCCGTTGGCCAGCAGCGCGGGGCTGTTGTGGCGCCGGCCCACCAGCAGCGTGTAGCGGGCCATCACCTCCTTGACCGCCACCGAGACCAGCGCCGCGCCCAGGGCCAGGGGCTCGGGGTGGCGCAGCTCGCCCGCGATCCAGGAGCGCACCGCGTCCCAGCCGATCAGGCCCGCCGTCAGCAGCATGAACGCCGCGACCACGACCGCGCCGAGGGTCTCGAAGCTGTGGTGGCCGTAGGGGTGGTTGGCGTCCGGCGGTCGACCGGCCGCCTTCAGGGCGAAGAGGATGCCGATGTCGCTGAGCACGTCGGCCAGGCTGTGGAAGCCGTCGGCCACCAGCGCGGCCGAGCCGGCCAGGACGCCGACGACGATCTTGCCCGCGGTGAGCAGGCAGTTGCCCACCAGACCGACGGCCGTGCAGAAGACGGGCCGCAGCCACGGGCTGCCGGCGGATGCGGGCGCGGGCACGGGCACGTCAGTCCTCGTCCTCCGGCGCCTCGGCGGGGTACATGGCCGCGATCACGTCGCGGTACTTGCGGGCGATGGCGAAACGCTTGACCTTCATCGTCGGCGTCAGCTCGCCCGCCTCCTGGGTGAACTCCTGCTCCAGCAGCGAGCACTTCTTGATCTGGCTGAACCCCGGCAGCTCGGTGTTCAGCTCGTCCAGCTGCTGCTGGAACAGCTCCTGCACTTCCGGGTGGGCCACCAGCTCGGC
Organism: Candidatus Krumholzibacteriia bacterium; assembly: GCA_046260475.1. Lineage (GTDB taxonomy): Bacteria > Krumholzibacteriota > Krumholzibacteriia > LZORAL124-64-63 > LZORAL124-64-63 > JACZKN01. Next base: position 5,913 of record JBHEPC010000365.1, read on the forward strand.
CGGCGTCGCGGCCTGCAGGCCCCGGGACGAGGCGAACCCGCCCACGGTGCCGAAATCGGGTACCACCAGCGCGCTCAGGTACTGGCGCCGGTCGCCCATCACCACCACCTGGCTGACGTACTTGTTGGTCTGGAAGCGGTTCTCGATGGGCTGGGGCGCGATGTTCTTGCCGCCCGCGGTGACGATCACGTCCTTCTTGCGGTCGGTGATGAAGACGAACCCGTCCTCGTCCACCTTGCCGATGTCGCCGGT
>JBHEPC010000371.1:0-3277 GCA_046260475.1 Candidatus Krumholzibacteriia bacterium
GTCCCAGGCCAGGCGGGCCAGGCGGTCGATGCGGTCGGGCAGGGTGTCGGGCGAGGGGCAGGCCTCGGCCAGCTCCGGTTCCGCAAGGCTGGTCAGCACGGTGACCGCCAGCAGGGCCGGCCGCTCGCCGTCCCGGGCCGCGCTGCGCACGGCCTCGGCCGCCGCGGTCAGGGCGCCGCGGCCCGCGCTCGCGTGGACCGTGCACATGACCGCGCCCAGGTCGGCGGCCACCCGGGCGGCCGCGGCCACGGTGTTGGGGATGTCGTGGTACTTCAGGTCCAGGAAGACGCGGCGGTGCATGCCCCGCAGGTGCTCGACCACGTCGGGGCCGGCGGCGGAGAACAGCTCCAGGCCCACCTTCACGAAGTGGTCGCCCCGGCCCAGGGCCGCGGCCAGGCTGACCGCCTCGCGCCCCGCGGAGACGTCCAGGGCGGTGATGACGCGCCGGCGCAGGGGCACCGCGCGCAGCTGCGCGATCAGGGCGGATCGGTCCATGAAACGCTCTCCGGGGTGCGGGGCGGGGAATCGGGCTTGCCGCCGCCGGGTCCTTGCTACTACCCTTCTAACAGCCGGGGGACCGGAATGCAAATCCGAATTCCGGCCGCAGGGAGCTGCTCCCGTCGTGTCCGTGTGCCCGGGACCCGGCCCGGCCCGCGCCGCCGCCGCCTCTGCGTCAACCAGTTGTCCAGGAGAGGGATAAGCCTTGCTCGACCGCAAGTTCCTTCGCGAGAACCGCGACCTCGTGACCCGCGCCGTGGCCCTCAAGCGCGAGGCCGTGGACGTGGCCGCCTACTACGACAAGGACACCGAGCGGCGCGCCGCCCTGCAGGAGACCGAGAACCTCCAGGCGGAGGCCAACCGCGCCAACCGGGCGATCAGCGAGCGCAAGAAGGCGGGCGAGGACGCGGGCGATGCCATCGCGGCCATGAAGGCGGTCGCCGAACGGATCAAGCAGCTGAAGGCCCGTGCCGCCGAGCTGGAGGCCGAGGTCGAGGCCCTGTACCTGCGCCTGCCCAACGTGCCCCACGCCTCCTGCCCCGAGGGCGGCGAGGAGAACAACCGCATCGTGCGCACCTGGGGCGAGCCGGTGCGGCCGGACTTCGCGGTGATGCCGCACTGGGACCTGGGCGCCGAGCTGGGCATCCTGCACCCGGAGCGCAGCGCGCGCATGTCCGGCAGCGGCTTCACCCTGCTCAGCGGCGCCGGCGCCCGCCTGGAAAGGGCCCTGATCAACTGGTTTTTGGACGTGCACCTGGCCCAGGGCTACACCGAGCTGGTCATCCCCTACCTGGTCAACCGCGCCGCCATGACCGGCACCGGCCAGCTGCCCAAGCTCGAGGACGACATGTACCACTGCGGACAGGACGACCTGTTCCTGATCCCCACGGCCGAGGTCCCGGTCACCAACGTGCACATGCAGGAGACCCTGGACGAGGCGCAGCTGCCGGTGAAGTACTGCGCCTTCAGCCCCTGCTTCCGCCGCGAGGCCGGAGCCGCCGGCAAGGACACCCGCGGCCTGCTGCGGGTGCACCAGTTCCACAAGGTGGAGATGGTGAAGTTCGTCGACCCGGACACCAGCTGGGACGAGCTGGAGAGCCTGACCGCCGACGCGGAGGAGCTGCTGCAGCAGCTGGAGCTGCCCTACCGCGTGGTGGCCCTGGCCACGGGCGACCTCTCCTTCGCGGCGGCCAAGTGTTACGACCTGGAGGTCTGGGCGGCCGGCGTGGGCACCTGGCTGGAGGTCTCCTCCTGCAGCCACTTCACCGACTTCCAGGCCCGGCGGGCGGGCATCCGCTTCAAGGGCCCCGGGCGCAAGGGCTTCGTGCACACCCTCAACGGTTCGGGCCTGGCCCTGCCGCGCGTCCTGGTGGCGATCATGGAGAACGGCCAGACGGCCGACGGCCGCATCCGGGTGCCGCGGGTCCTGGTGCCCTACATGGGCGGGATGGAGCACATCGCCTGAGATGAAGTCCTGGCCCCGGCAGCGCGCGTTCCTGGGTCTGCGGCGCCGCCATCTGTTCAACATCTACCTGCTGCTGGGCAGCGTCAGCATCGTGGTGGCGACCACCGTGTTCACCATCCGCGTGGCCCAGAGCGTCGAGCGCCAGAGCTACCTGACCACCCGCCTGTTCTCGGACCTGGCCAGCCGGCTGATGCTGGCGGAGAAGGTCGAGGAGATCCAGCCGCTGATCGAGATCATCAACGAGATCGAGGTGCCCTTCGTCATCACCGACAACGCGGGGCGGCCGCTGCTGTGGAACGAGCCGGTGATCGGCATCCCGCTGCCCGACTACGCGTTCCTGATGAACATCGACCCCTCGCACCCGCGCAACCCGGCCATCGCCGAGATCCTCAGCATGGCCGCGAGCTTCGACCAGGAGCAGGAGCCGTTCGCCATCAAGGGCCCGCAGGGGCAGCGCCTGGGCACGCTGCACTGGGGACGGTCGGCCCTGAGCACGCGCATCCGCGTGATGCCGTACCTCGAGCTGTCGATCATGGCCCTGTTCTTCCTGATCATCATGTGGGCGCTGCAGAACAAGAAGCAGGCCGAGCAGACGGCCCTGTTCGCGGGCATGGCCAAGGAGACGGCGCATCAGCTGGGCACGCCGCTGACCTCGATCATGGGCTGGGTGGCGCTCCTGGAGGAGAAGGTCGACAAGGATTCCGACCTGATGGTCGAGCTGAACCGGGACGTGGACCGCCTCGGCATGATCTCGGCCCGCTTCAGCCAGATCGGTTCGCTGCCGAAGCTGGAGGACACCGACCTGATGACGGTGGTCGACGACACCATCGAGTACTTCCGGCGCCGGCTGCCCCACCTGGGCGGCCGCGTGCAGCTGCGCCGCGAGGGCCACGCCGACGAGCCGGTGCGCTTCAACCGCGACCTGCTGGGCTGGGTGCTGGAGAACCTGATCCGCAACGGCATCGACGCCCTGGCCGACGGCAAGGGCACCATCACCGTGCGGGTCGAGGGGCGCGGGCCCGAGGGGGTCGCCGTCCACGTGGGCGACACCGGCCGCGGCATCCCCGCCGGGGTCGGGAACCGGATCTTCGAGCCGGGTTTCACCACCAAGCAGCGCGGCTGGGGCCTGGGCCTGGCGCTGGTCAAACGCATCGTCGTCCAGTACCACGGCGGCCGCATCCGCATCGCCGAGACCGGCCCGCGCGGCACGATCATCACCTTCACCCTGCCGCGGACCGCGGCCTGAACCGGGGGGTCCGTCTTGGCATTCCGCATCCTGTGGGTCGACGACAACATCGAGGAGCTGCGCTCCCA
>JBHEPC010000374.1:0-3350 GCA_046260475.1 Candidatus Krumholzibacteriia bacterium
TCCTGGGCCTGCCGCCGGTGCCGCTGCTGGCCCTGGTGGGCGTGCCCTTCGTGATGGCCCTGCTGGTGATCGGCACCTCGCGCCGGCAGCAGGATCCCCGCGAGTGCGAGAACTGCGGCGTGCCCCTGTGCCGGGCCTGCTGCAAGGTGCGCGACAGCGCCTGGATGTGCCCGCGCTGCGGCGAGACCGCCGACCGCGCCCGCAGCGACATGATCCTGGCCACCCTGCTGAAGAACCGCAGCCGCGACGAGGGCATGGCCCGCAGCGCGCGGATCCTGCGCCTGGGCCGCCTGGTGCCGGGGGCCGGCCACCTGGCCACCGGCCACGTGGGCGCGGCCTGGCTGCGGCTGTCCCTGGTGGCGGCGGGTCTGTGGCTCGTGGGCTGCGCCTGGAGTTTCGACCCCGCCGCCGACTGGACCACGCCCGGCCTGCTGCTTGACGCCGAGACCCTGCATCCCCACTGGCTGCCCCTGCCCGCGGCCCGCTGGCCCGGCTGGTCTTCGCTGCCGGTGCTCGGTGGCCTCGGCCTGATCGCCCTGGCCTGGCTGATCGCCATGCTGGACGGGCCCGGCCTGCGCCGGGGCCTGCACGACCGTCATTCCCTGGCCCCGGTCGCCGGTCGCGGCGACGCGGCGGCCGACGCCCGCTAGAGGAGGCTCGCGATGGCCCTCGAAGGACAACTCAGCGACTTCAACCTGGCCGAGATCCTGCAACTGATCTCGTCGCAGCAGAAGTCCGGGTTCCTGAACCTGGAGACCACGCGCAACACGGTCTTCATCTTCGACAAGGGCGAGCTGATCTCCACGCGCGACCGGCGCGACCGGGCCCGCGACCCGCTGGAGTCGTTCCTGCGCGCCTACGGCTTCTTCGACGCCGAGCAGTGGAAGCACATCGAGTACGTGCGGGCCAACTCGTCCCTGGACCTGACGGAGATCCTCACCAGCGAGGGCCTGCTCGAGGAGGCGGAACTGGACCGTGTGCTGCGCAGCACGGCCCAGGAGATGACCGTCGCCGGCATGAAGCTGCGCCGCGGCCGCTACCACTTCTCCCCCACCCAGGGCACGCCCCCGGGGGTGCGCCGGCCCATCCGCATGGACGTGCAGGGGCTGCTGATGGAGGCGGCCCGCCGCGTGGACGAGGAGCCGCTGCTGCGCGACGCCCTGCCTTCGCAGGCGGTGACCTTCAGCCAGGGCGCCAAGGTGCTGCCGGCCGAGGCCATGGGCCCGAGCGGGCAGCGGGTGATGAAGCTGGCGCTGGCCGGCCAGAACCTGGGCCAGATCATCCGCCAGGGCCGCACCGAGAGCTTCACCGTGCGCGACCTGCTGAAGAACTGGTGCCACGACGGCGTGCTGGTGCTGCACGTGCCCGGCGCCGACGAGGGCGACGGCCAGGACGAGCGCGGGCGGCGACGCAGCCTGCGCCTGGCCACGGGCCTGCGCTCGGTCCCGCTGACGCTGCTGATGCTGGCGCTGATCTCGACCGGGGTGTGGGCGCGCTGGACCGCCATGCCGCCGGCGCCGCCGCACCCGGGCCTGGCCCTGCGCGAGGCCCAGCTGCGGGCCGAGGTGGTCGAGGCCGCCCGCCTGTACCGCTACGAGAAGGGCCAGTGGCCCGCCGGCCTGACCGAGCTGGTGCGCAGCGGCCTGCTGGAGGCCGCGACCGCGTTGACGGTCGATGACCTGGGCTGGACCTACAGCCTGGACGCCGCGGGCGACCGCTTCAGCCTCGGTTCCTGAGCGCGCGCCGGCCGGCCGCGCTGCGGGCTAGTCCTCGCCGTCGATGAAACCCTCGACGAAGTCCGCGTCGTCGTCGGCGTCGGCCAGGGCGCCGGCGGGCGGGCCGTGGGTCGCGACCAGCAGGGCTTCGGGGTCGAACCAGGTGCGGGCGCAGCGCATGATGGTCTCGGCGGTCACGCCGTCCACCTCGTCCACCAGCTCGGACACCGGCACGTGGCGCCCGTAGTAGATCTCGTTGCGCGCGGCCCGGTGCATCTGGTTGAGCACACCCTCGAGGCTGAAGATGAGCTGGGACTTGATCTGCGCCTGGTTGTTGCGCAGCTCGTCCGGGCCCATGCCGTCGCTCAGCAGCAGGGCGTACTCGCGGCGGATGACGCCCTCGAGGCGGGCCATCTTGTCGGGGGAGCAGGAGCCCGAGCAGCTGACCAGCCCGATGTCCCGCCCCATGTCGCTGTAGGTGTAGATCGTGTAGGCCAGGCCCTCCCGCTCGCGCACCGCCTGGAAGATGCGGCTGCTCATGCCCCCGCCCAGCAGGTTGCTCAACAGGAAGATGGGGATGCGGTCCGGATGCCCGTAGGGCACGGCCAGGTTGCCCACCTCGAAGTAGGTCTGGATGACCGGGCTGGTCAGCTCCAGCCGGTAGGGGTCGATGCCGCCGGTGTCCGCGTCCACGAACGCCGCCGCCCGCGCCGCCGGCTCGTGGACCGCCACCACCGGCACCGGCGAGGGCGCCGGGACGTCGGCGAACAGCCGGGTCACCGTCTCGCGGAACGAGTCCAGCAGCGTGCCGGTCATGCTGCCCGCCATGGCGATCACGAGGTTGGGGCCGGCGAAGAGCCGCTGGTGTTCGCTCAGCAGCACGTCCGGGTCGAAGGAGCGCACCGCCGCGGGGCTGCCCAGGATGGGCCGGCCGCGGGCGTGGCCACCGTACAGGCGCGCGGCGAAGGCGTCGTGCAGGCGGTCCTCCGGGGTGTCGAGGGCCTCCTGGATCTCCTCGACCACCACGTCCTGCTCCAGGGCCGTCAGGCGGGGGTCGAAGGCGGGCCGCAGCAGCATGTCGGCCAGGGCCTCCACCGCGGGCTCGAAGTACTCGGGCAGCACCTTGACCGTGAACGCCACCATGTCCTTGGTGGTGAACGCGTCCACGGTGGCGCCGAGGCTGTCGAAGAGGGTGGCGATCTCCAGGGCGCTGCGCGTGGTCGAGCCCTTGAAGACCATGTGTTCCAGGAAATGGGAGATGCCGCCCAGGCCGGCGGGCTCGTCCTGGCTGCCCGAACGCAGCCAGACGCCGAAGGTGACCGCGTGGGCGGACGCCACCGGCACGCTGAGCAGGACCGCCCCGCCGGGCAGGACTTCCCGGCGGGGCGGCACCTCGTGCCTGTAGGGGTCGAGGTTCATCGGCCTCCGCTAACGCCGGCCACGGCCGCCGCCACCGCGGCCACCGCGGTCGCCGCCCCGGTCGCCGCCCCGGTCACGGTCGCGGGGACGATCGTCCCGGGGCATGTTCTCCATGCCCTCGGGCACCGGCAGCAGGGCCTTGCGCGACAGGCGCACCTTGCCGGTGCGGCTGTCGATCTCCACCAGCTTGACCTCCAGCTCGTCGCCCACCTGCAG
>JBHEPC010000390.1:0-9190 GCA_046260475.1 Candidatus Krumholzibacteriia bacterium
AACCGTGGGGATCCCCACAATCTCCCGGGGGGGCCATTCACGGGACCCTCTGCGGGGGACGGAGTTCGTGGGGATCCCAACGTTTCCCCCGGGGGGGCCGTGGGGATCCCCACAATCCCCCGGGGGGCCATTCACGGGACCCTCTGCGGGGGACGGAGTTCGTGGGGATCCCCACGTTTCCCCCGGGGGGGCCGTGGGGATCCCCACAATCCCCCCGGGGGGCCATTCGCGGGACCCTCTGCGGGGGACGGAGTTCGTGGGGATCCCAACGTTTCCCCCGGGGGGGGCCGTGGGGATCCCCACAATCCCCCCGGGGGGCCATTCGGGGACCCCCCGCGGAGGCCGGAGTTTGTGGGCCGGTCGATCCCACCTGCGGGCCGGGCCGCCCGGCACGCAGCCGGGACGACGCCACCGGTTACGCCCCGGCGTCGTTGCCGGTCAGGGGCGTGGGCGTGAGCCGGGACTTCAGCTCCCGGTCCATCATGAACAGGCCGGGGCCGTCGCCGCCCATCATCTCCAGCTTCTTGACGATGTCCTCGACCTGGGCCTCCTCCTCCACCTGCTCGGAGACGTACCACTGCATCAGGTTGTTGGTGGCGTGGTCCCGCTCGGCGATGCAGAGGTCGGCCAGCTTGTTGATGTTGGTCGTCATGAACTTCTCGTGCTCGAGGGAGGCCTTGAACACCGCCAGGGGCGAGTCCCATTCCTTGGGCGGCGCCTTGACCTCGCGCAGCTCGACCCGGCCGCCGCGGTCGATCAGGTAGTCGAAGATCTTCATGGCGTGCTGGTACTCCTCGGCCGCCTGCATACGCATCCAGTGGGCGCTGCCGTCCAGGTTCACGTCCTCGAGGTAGGCCGCCATGGCCAGATAGATGTAGCTGGAGTAGTACTCCTCGTTGATCTGCTTGTTGAGGGCGTCCTGCAGCTTCTGGTTCAGCATCACTCGACCTCCGGCGTCGGGGGGCGGCATGGCCGGCACGGGCGGCGTGCCCGGCGGTAACCGATGTTTGCAGGCCAATGTAACGCTCCTGCCGGGAGGGCGGCCACCGCCATTTCGCCGATTTGCGCAATCCTTGCACCCTGCTATCATGTGCAGGGATACCTGCGGGCCGGCCTCCGGCCCCTTTTTGCGACATCGGCCGTCGGCCGGGCGGTCCGGGCAAGGTCCCGGTATGCGCGGCCGTCGGCCCTGCCCGTCGCCCCCGCCGAGCCACCAACCGAAGGACCCCGGCGATGCCGAAGAAGCCCATCGCGAAGTTCTCCGTCCCCTACCTGCAGATCCTGGACGAGCACGGCAAGGTCGACGCCAAGCTCGCGCCGGACCTGGGCCAGGAACGGGCCGTCGAGATGTACCGCTGGATGCGCCTGGCCCGGGAGCTGGACGAGCGCATGCTCAAGCTCCAGCGCCAGGGCCGCCTGGGCACGTTCCCGCCCTGCACCGGCCAGGAAGCCGTCTCCATCCCCGCGGCCATGCTCATGCGCCCGGGCGACTGGTTCGTGGGCGCGTTCCGCGAGCTGGGCGGCCGCCTCGTGCGGGGCGAGCCCCTGACCGCCACCCTCGACTACTACAACGGCTGGGAAGAGGGCAACGTGATGCCGGACAAGGACCTGCGCATCATGCCGACCAGCGTGGTGATCGGCTGCCAGATCGAGCACGCCGCGGGCCTGGCCTACGCGGCCAAGTACAAGGGCACCGACGAGGCGGTGGTGGCCTTCATCGGCGACGGCGGCACCAGCGAGGGCGGCTTCCATGAGGGCCTGAACTTCGCGGCCGTGTGGCAGGTGCCCATGGTCACCATCTGCCAGAACAACCAGTGGGCCATCTCCATCCCCCGCGCGGAGCAGACCCACAGCGAGACGCTGGCCCAGAAGGGCATCGCCTACGGCATGCCCGTGCTGCAGATCGACGGCAACGATCCCCTGGCGGTGTGGGTGGCGGTCGAGGAGGCCCTGGACCGCGCCCGCAACGGCGGCGGCCCCACCTTCATCGAGGCCGTGACCTACCGCCTGCTGATGCACACGACGGCCGACGACCCCAAGAAGTACCGCAGCGCCGAGGACGAGCAGTGCGCCTGGGACAAGGAACCCCTGCTGCGCACCCGCGCCTGGCTGACCGGCCAGGGCTGGTGGGACGACGCGCAGGAGGAGGCCCTGCTGGCCGAGGTCAAGGCCCGCGTGGAAGCCGCGGTCAAGGAGTTCGAGACGCCCAAGGACCGCGCCCAGGACGAGCCCTTCCGCCACGTCTACGGCACCCGGCACGCCGTCATCGACGAGCAGCACCGCGACTTCCTGGCGAACGTCGCACAGGAGGCGGACCATGGCTAAGCTGAACATGGTGCAGGCCATCAACCTGGCCCTGAGCCAGGAGATGGCAAAGGACGAGTCGGTGCTGGTGCTGGGCCAGGACGTGGCCGTCGACGGCGGCGTCTTCCGGGTGACCGAGGGCCTGCTCGACCGCTTCGGCGCCGCCCGCGTGGTCGACACGCCGCTGGCCGAGTCGGGCATCCTGGGCAGCAGCATCGGCATGGCCGTGGCCGGGCTGCGTCCCGTGTGCGAGATGCAGTTCTCCGGCTTCAGCTACCTGATGCTGGGGCAGTTCGAGGCCCACGCCACGCGCCTGCGCTCGCGGACCCAGGGCCAGCTGCCGGTGCCCCTGGTCATCCGCATGCCCTACGGTGGCGGGGTGCGCGCCCTGGAGCACCACAGCGAGAGCCGCGAGGTGCTGTACGCCCATCTGCCCGGCGCGAAGGTCGTGATCCCCAGCGGCCCGCGCAACGCCCGGGCGCTGCTGGTGGCGGCCATCCGCGACCCGGACCCGGTGGTGTTCATGGAGCCCAAGCACTCCTACCGGGCCTTCCGCGAAGAGGTCCCGGACGAGGAGGAGACCCTGCCCATCGGCAAGTGCCAGGTGGTGCAGGAAGGCACCGACCTGACCCTGGTCGGCTGGGGCGCCATGATGCGCCCGGTCCTGAAGGCCGCCGCCGAGGTGGAGCGCAAGCGCGGCGCCAGCATCGAGATCATCGACGTGCTGACCATCGCCCCGTTGGACAGCGACACCATCGCCGAGTCGGTGCGCAAGACCGGCCGCTGCGTCATCGTCCAGGAGGCTCCCCGCAGCTACGGCGCCTCCAGCGAGATCACCGCCCAGATCAACGACAAGGCCCTGATGCACCTGGAGGCCCCCGTCAAGCGCCTGACCGGGTATGATGTGGTCACCCCCTACTTCGGGCGGGAGAAGAGCTACATCCCCAACGCCGCGCGGGTGGCCCGCGGCATCGAGGAGACCCTGGACTTCCAGTAGGCATCGTCCCGGAGGGATACCGTGTTCGAATTCAAGCTGCCGGACCTGGGCGAGGGCATCCACGAGGGCGAGATCCTCAAGTGGCACGTGGAGCAGGACGGCCAGGTCGCCGAGGACGCGCCGCTGGTGGACGTGGAGACCGACAAGGCCGCCGTCACCATCCCCGCCCCCCGGGGCGGGCGGGTCCACGCCCTGAAGGGCAAGGTGGGCGACATCATCAACGTGGGCGATGTGGTGGTGGTGATCGACGACGGCTCGGGCGACGGCGAGGCGGAGGCCCAGGAGTCGGCCGACCGCGTCTTCGCCGAGCCGGACCGGGCCGAGCCCGCCGCCGTGCCCGAGGCCGCGGCCCCCGCAGCCCAGCCCGGGGTGCGGCGCCCGGTGCCCGCCGCGCCGGCCACCCGGCGCCTGGCGCGCCAGCTCGGGGTGGACATCAACCTGGTCACACCCAGCGGCCCCGGCGGCCGCGTGACCCCCGAGGACGTGCACCGCTTCGCCGACCACGGCGCCAAGGGAGCGCCGGCGGCCGCAGGCGGGCCGGCGCCGGCCGGCGGGCCCGCTTCGCACGTCAAGGCCCGCGCGGTGCGCGACGACCCGGCCTTCGCCGAGTTCGCCGCCCACGCCTCGGCTACGATCCCGTTTTTGGAACTGGAGCCCATGCCCGACTTCGCCGCCGAGGGCCCGGTCGAGGTGGAGGCCCTGCGCTCGATCCGGCGCAAGGTGGCCCGCAAGATGGTCACCTCCATGGCCCTGGTGCCCCACGTGGCCCACATGGACGAGGCGGACGTGACCGCGCTGGACGAGTTCCGCCGCCGCGAGCGGGACCGGCGCAAGGGCGGCACGGGCGGCAACCTGACGCTGTTGGCCTTCGTGATGAAGGCCGTGACGGCGGGCCTGCGCGCCGCGCCGTCGTTCAACGCCAGCCTCGACCCGTTCCGCGAGGAGATCGTCTACAAGCAGTACTACAACATCGGCTTCGCCGCGGACACGGGGCGCGGCCTGATCGTGCCGGTGGTCACGGGCACCGACCGCAAGAGCATCGTGCAGCTGGCCGACGAGATCCACGACCTGGCGACGCAGGCCCGTGACGGCACCCTCAGCGCCGAACGGATGCGGCACGGCACCTTCACCATCACCAACATCGGCCCCCTGGGCGGCACCGCCCTGATGCCCACCATCAACTACCCCGAGGTGGCCATCCTGGCCATGGGCAAGGCGCAGGAGAAGCCGGTGGTCCGGGACGGGCAGATCGTCATCCGCACGATGCTGCCGTTGACCTTCGCCTTCGACCACCGCATCGCCGACGGCGCCGACGCCGCGCGCTTCGTGGCCGAGATCGTGCGCCAGCTCTCGGACCCGAACCTGCTGCTGCTGGAGACCTGAGCGGCCAACACGGGCTGCGGCCCGGACGGAGGACACGGACCATGGTGATGGGAAGCCTGCGCGAAGAGACCCAGGTCGTGGTGATCGGGTCCGGGCCCGGCGGCTACGTGGCGGCCATCCGCCTGGCGGACCTGGGCAAGAGCGTGATCCTCGTCGAGCGCCAGGAGCGCCACGGCGGCACCTGCCTGCTGGAGGGCTGCATCCCCTCGAAGGCCCTGATCCACGCGGTCGAGGTCAAGGAGCAGGCCCTGGCGGCCGAGGAGTTCGGCCTGAAGTTCACCGGCATGGAGGTCGACCCCAAGCGCCTGCGCCAGTGGACCGACGAGATCGTCGCCGGCCTGTCCAGCGGCGTCTCGGGCCTGCTCAAGCGCCGCGGCGTCACGGTGATCCGCGGCCACGCCCGCTTCCAGTCCGCCACCAGCCTGGCCATCGAGGGCGGCGAGGTCAGCGGCATCGATTTCGAGCAGTGCATCATCGCCACGGGCAGCGCCCTGAACCGCCTGCCCGAGGGCATCGTCCAGAGCGTGTGGTCCAGCGCGGACGCCCTGAAGCTGGAGCGGGTGCCCGGCACCCTGCTGGTCGTCGGCGGCGGCTACATCGGCCTGGAGCTGGGCCTGGTCTACCAGGGACTGGGCTCGGAGGTCTCGGTGGTCGAGTTCTTCCCGCGCCTGCTGATGGGCGCGGACCAGGACCTGGTGGACGTGATGGTGAAGCAGGTCACCGGGCGGCTCCACGAGATCATGGTGGACTCGAAGGTCCTGACCACCGACGAGCGCCGCGAGGGCGGCTTCGACGTGACCATCGAGCACGAAGGCAAGACCGTCGCCCGCCACTACGACCAGGTGCTGGTGGCCATCGGCCGCCGCCCCAACACCGACGACCTGGGCCTGGAGAACACGAAGGTCCAGCGGGACGAGAAGGGCTTCGTGATCACCGACCAGGAGTGCCGCACCGCCGAGCCCACCATCTTCGCCATCGGCGACGCCGCCCAGGGCCCCATGCTGGCCCACAAGGCCAGCCGCGAGGGCAAGGTCGCGGCCGAGGTGATCGCCGGCGGCGAGGGCGCCTTCGACAACCGGGCCATCCCCGCCGTCGTGTTCACCGACCCGGAGATCGCCTGGACCGGCCTGACCGAGCGCGAGGCCGACGAGCAGGGCATCGCCGTGAAGATCGGCCGCTTCCCCCTGGCGGCCCTGGGCCGCGCCCGCACCCTGGGCCGCACCGACGGCCTGGTGAAGGTCATCGCCGAGCCGGAGACGGGGCTCATCCTGGGCGTGGGCATCGTCGGCCCCATGGCCAGCGAGCTGATCGCCGAGGGCACCCTGGCGGTGGAGATGGGCGCCACCCTCGAGGACCTCATGGTGACGATCCACCCCCATCCCACCCTCTCGGAGGCCATCATGGAGGCCGCCGAGGTGGCCGCCGGCGAGGCCGTGCACGTCAACCCGCCGCGCAAGGTGCGATGACCCGGGCGGCCGATCCGGGCGACCTGCCCGCACAGCCCTGGGACCGGGACGACGCCCTGCTCGACGTGGTCCGCCGCGTCGGCGCGCCCCGGGTCGAGGTCTACCCCTGGGACCGGCCCGCGGTGGTGATCGGCCGGGGCGGCAGCCAGGCCCGCGAACTGGACCGGGACGCCCTGCGCGCCGACGGGGCGCTCCTGTACCGCCGCCCCGGCGGCGGCTGCGCGGTGGTCCTGGATCCCGGCAACGCCGTCCTCTCCCTGGGCCTGCCCATGCCGGGCATCGGCGGCATCACCGGCGCCTTCGCCGCGGTCAGCGCCTGGGTCGCGGCCGCCCTGGCGCGCTGCGGCCTGCCGGACGTCGCCCGGCAGGGCGTCTCGGACCTCGTCCTGGGCGACCGCAAGATCGGCGGTTCATGCATCTGGCGCACCCGCGGCCTGCTCTACTACTCGACGACGCTGCTGGTGGACCCGGACCTGGACCTGGTGGAGCGCTGGCTGCCCCACCCCCCGCGCGAGCCGGACTACCGCCGCGGGCGCCCCCACCGGGCGTTCATGGGCTCGCTGCGGGAGGCGGGCTTCGGGGGCGACGCCACCGACCTGGCCCGGCGCCTGGGCGCGGCCGCGGCCGCGGATCTGGCGGCTTTAGGACCCCTGTGGTCCGGATTGCCGTAGAAGACGTTGCAGATCTTCCCTGTATATCGGTGCAATTTTCTATAAGATGACCCAAGGTCGCCGATAGGTGGCCTGGGGAGGGGCGGCAGGAGGCCGCCTCGGGAGAGCCTTGTGTCCAACAATGCGAGGGAAGACGTGCTAGACATGGCAACGCGTAACGGCACGACCCGTGTGATGATCGTCGACGACCACCCGCTGGTCCGCTCCGGCATCCGCTCGTTGATCCAGATGGAGGACGACCTGGACGTGTGCGGCGAAGCCGAGGACCACGCCGGCGCCCTCGAGGTGATCGCCGTCCAGCAGCCGGACATGGTCCTGGTGGACATCTCCCTGAAGAACAGCAACGGGCTGAACCTGCTGCGGGACATCGCCCAGAACTACCCCGAGGTCACGACCCTGGCGGTCTCGATGCACGACGAGTACACCTACGCGTTCCGCTGCCTGAAAGCGGGCGCCAAGGGGTACATCATGAAGCAGGAGGGCACCGAGAAGATCCTCGAGGCCATCCGCTGCGTGCTCGCCGGCAAGACCTACCTGAGCCCCGCCATGACCCAGAGCGCGGTCGAGCAGTTGGGTGCGGGCCAGGCCGCAGGCGCCTCGCCGGTCGAGGTCCTGAGCAACCGCGAGCTGGAGCTGTTCCAGCTCACGGGCCAGGGCAAGGAGATCGCCGAGATCGCCGAGATCATGCAGATCTCGCCGCGGACGGTGGAGGTGCACCGCTCGCACATCAAGAAGAAGCTGGGGTTGCGGACGGCTACGGACATCTTCCAGGCCGCTTACGAGTGGCTGCGGACGTCCGGGCTGCAGCCCTGAGGGTTGTTCGCGCCTGGGCCGGGACGGCGGCCTTCGCCATCCATGGCTGCGGCCGCCTCGGCAAGAAGCCCCTGGGGACCTCCTGTCCCCAGGGGCTTCTTGACGCCCGGCCCAGGCGCGAACAACCCTCAGGGCCGCACCGGCGGCGCGCGCAGTTCGGGTCGGAGGGCCGCGGACGGAGGGAATAGTGGTGGATGGTCCGGTGATCCTGTTCGACGGGCACTGCGCGCTTTGCCACGGGTTCGTGCGCTTGGTGCTGCGGCTTGACCGGGGCGGGGTGTTCCGGTTCGCGGCGTTGGAGTCGGCAGCCGGGCGGAAGCTGCGGGCGGAGTATGGGCTTCCGCCGGGGGAGAGCGACACGGTGGTTGTGATCGCGGACGGGCGGGCGTTCGTGCGGTCAGACGCCGTGGTGGCGGTGGCGGCGCGGTTGCCTTGGCCGTGGCGGGCGCTGCGGTGGGCGGCCCGGGTGCCGCGCGCCTGGCGCGAGGCTGGGTACAGATGGGTGGCGCACCGCCGGTTCCGGTGGCGGCGGCGGCTGGACGCATGCCCCGTGCCGCCGCCCGCTTGGCGGGACCGGTTCCTGCCCTGAATCAGCGCAGCAGCGTCAGGCGCGCCGTGGTCGTGCCCTGCGCCGTGGTCAGGCGCGCCACGTAGACGCCCGAGGCCACGGAGCGGCCGGCGGCGTCGTGGCCCTGCCAGGGGACCGTGTGCGGGCCCGCCGCCAGCTCCCTGTCCGCCAGCACCGCGACCCGGCGGCCGGTCAGGTCGTGGATCGCCAGCATGACCCGGCCCGGCCGCGCGAGGGCGAAGCGCAGCTCGGTGCGGGGGTTGAAGGGGTTGGGAGCGGCGACCAGGGCCGTCACCGGTTCGGCCGGCACGGCCGAGGGCGTCGACTCGCGGCAGACCTCGTTGCTGGGGAGGGACCAGACACCCCAGACGTCGCGGTAGGCCACACGGTAGCAGTGCAGGTCGGCCGTCGCGTCCGCGTAGAAGCCGGTACCGCTGCAGGCCAGCGGCGTCTCGGCGGCCGGATCGGCGCCGCCGTCGCGGAACACGCAGACTTCGGCACCGCCGGCGGCGTCCGTCGGCCACACGAGGTAGGCCGCCGCCGGCGACTGGACCAGTTGCAGCGTCAGGCCCGGCGGGCGCAGCGAAGCGCAGTCCACCGGCAGCAGCAACATCTCGGCCGAACGCACGGCGAGCAATTGGTCGGCGCGCGGGACCAGCCTCAGGACCAGGGGGCCCACGTCCGTGACTCCTATCGGCCCTCGCAGCGCCCCGTCGTCCAGGCGCAGGTGCAGCAAGGGCCCGCTGCCCGTCGCCACCCACACCGCCCGCCCTGCCATGGCGACAGCCCGCGCGTACAGGTCCGTTGGCATGGTATAGTAACTCATGAGCACGGGCAGGGCGGGATCCGCGACGTCGACCACCGCCAGGCCGACGTTGGCCATGGCGACCAGGACACCGCCGTCGGCCGCCAGGCGGGTGGGCCGGCCGCCGACGGTCGTCGTCCCCAGGTTGACCGGTGCCGCCGGGTCGCTCACGTCGTAGCGCTC
>JBHEPC010000391.1:0-4378 GCA_046260475.1 Candidatus Krumholzibacteriia bacterium
GGCTGCTGGCCGCCGGCCAGGTCGATGATGCTCAGGCGGGCGTGGCCGAGGAAGACGGCCTCGTCGCGCCAGGCGCCGAACTCGTCGGGGCCGCGGTGGCGCATCACGCCGATCATCCGCTCGGGGGCGCCGGCGGGCAGATCCAGCTGCCCTTCCAGCGCCAGCACGCCGCAGATTCCGCACATGGACCGGGGACCTCCACCGGCGCCGCGACCGCGCCGCCGCGACGCTGCCGGAACAACGAGAAAAACCGGGTACGCCCGGCTGTTTGGTCGTGATAGTGTAACGCCGCAAGCCCGCTTGGCAACCACAAGCGCCGCCAACCCGGAGGTTTCTCCCGTGCGTTCCATCTGCTGCTTCGGTCTGCTCGCCGTCCTGCTCACGGTCCTGCCGGCTGTGGCGGGCGCAGCCGCCCCGCCCGCCCGCACCCACGAAATCGTGCCCGAGGACTACTTCGGCATCATCGGCCTGGGCAACCTGGCCGTCAGCCCCGACGGCGCCTGGATCGCCCACACCGAGAGCCGCTGGGGCGAGGGCAAGGAGGGCCGCGACACCGACCTGTGGCTGGTCTCGCGCGACGGCAAGGTGCGCCGCCGCCTGACCTTCGACGGCATGGGTGCCGGCCGGGTCACCTGGGGCCCGGACAGCCGCGAGGTCTGGTTCCTGGGCAAGGACGCGGCCGGCCGCGATCGCCCGCCCCGGGACGGCAGCCGGCAGGTGTGGCGCGTGGCCGCCGCGGGCGGCGAACCCGTCCCGGTCACGCGCGTGGACGACGGGGTGCTGGATTTCGTGCTCGCTCCCGCTGGGCGCGCCCTCTACTACCGGATCGCCGAGGATACAGCGACGAGCAATGGCAGGACCTGCGCAAGAAGCACGAGGACCTCGACTACGGCCACGGCGAGCGCAGCCTGCACGCGGTCCACAGGCTGGACCTGGTGACCTGGCGCGACGAGGAGGTCCTGGCCGCCGACCGGGTGATCTGGGAGATGGCCCTTTCCCCCGACGGCGCGCAGCTGGCACTGATCACCACCGAGGACAACGAGCTGATCTTCATGGAGGGCTGGTCCGAGGTCGAGGTCCTGGACCTGGCCGTCGGCACCGTCGCCACAGTCACGCCCGCCGGCTGGCGCGACGACCACCCCGCCCCCTACGGCTGGCTGGCCGACCTGGCCTGGTCGGCCGACAGCCGCGCCTTGGCCTTCGCCGTCAGCTACGACGGCTACGCCACGCGGATCTGGGCCGCCGAGCGCGGTGCCGCCGGCTGGGACCTGTGGACCGTGCCGCGCCCCGACCCGGTGAACTACGACGGGGGCCTGGTCTGGCGCGGCGAGGGCCGCACCCTCTGCTACCGGGGCGAGAGCATGGCCCGGGTGCGGGTGCACCAGGTCGCCGACGTGAAGGCGGGCGGCCAGGGCCCCGCCAGCGTGGTCGTCGACGGCGACGGCGTGGTGCTGGACTTCGGCTTCGGCCGCCGGGGCGGCGACCCGGCGGTCATCCTGGAGACCGTGACCGCCATGAACGATGTCTACGCGGTGGCCGGACCCGACAAGCTGGCGCGCCTGACCAACGTCAACCCGCAGGTGGACACCTGGAAGCTGCCGCAGATCCGCCACGTGAGTTGGACCGGCGGCGACGGCGACACGGTGTGGGGCATCCTCGAACTACCGCCGGGGTACGAGGAGGGCGACGGTCCCCTGCCGGCGGTGGTCGAGCTGCACGGCGGCCCCACCGGCAGCACCAAGCACCACCTGCGCCTGTGGATCTACGGCCGGGCCCTTTTCCCGGCCAAGGGCTACGCCCTGCTCAGCCCCAACTACCACGGCTCCACCGGCTACGGCGACGCGTTCCTGGAGGAGCTGATCGGCCGGGAGAACGAGATCGACGTGGCCGACATCGCCACGGGCACGCGCTGGCTGATCGGCCAGGGGATCGCCGACCCGGCGCGCATCGGCGTCATGGGCTGGAGCAACGGCGGCTACCTGACCAACTGCATGATCGTGGCCGAGCCGGAGCTCTACGCCGCCGCCAGCAGCGGCGCCGGCGTGCTGGACATGGTCATCCAGTGGGGCATCGAGGACACCCCCGGGCACGTGATCAACTTCGTGGAGGGCCTGCCCTGGGAGGTGCCGGACCACTACCGCAGCGCCTCGCCCCTGTTCGGGCTGGACCGGGTCAGGACCCCGACCCTGATCCACGTGGGCGGCAACGACCCGCGGGTACCGCCGGCCCACAGCCGGGCGTTGTACCGCGCGCTGCACCATTACCTGCAGGTGCCGACCCAGCTGGTGGTCTACCCCGGGGAGCCCCACGGGCTGTCCACCCACGCCAACCGGCTGGCCAAGATGGAATGGGATCTGGCCTGGTTCGGGAAGTACCTGGGGATGGATACGGAGGCCGCGGAAGCGCCATAGACACCTCATCGGCAACGAGTTGAGTCCATCCGCGGCCGGGCTTGTCCCCGGCCGCGGGTGGTTCCCGTCAACTCCTACCTGAATCATATGTTATTATTTTGCCGGCTCCTGTTAAATCTTTCGTTGACAAGACCGAAATCCGAGTCTTCCTTCTCCCTAACGACCGGCGCGGCGATAGGGATTCTCGCGACGGGCCGGACGCCGAGGCGTCCGGCTACCATCACGGAGAGCGGACGGACCGCTCAACGTTCACCGGGCCTTTCGGGCCGCGACCAAGGAGCACACGATGATTCTCCGTAAGACCTGGCTGGTCCTGTTACTGGTGGCCCTGATCGCCATGTGGGGTTGCTCGGATGACGATGACGGCCCGACGGTCCCGAAGCAGACCGCCTTCGAACACCTCGCCGAGGTCGTCGGCGCCCTTATCAACGACAACACCCTGACACCCGGCGTGATCGGCGTCGACCAGTTCTACACGCTGTGGCAGGCCGATCCCGACAACTATGCGATCATTGATTTCCGGAGTCGGGCGGACTACGACGCCGGCCACATTCCCGGAGCCTACCACAGCACCCTGCCCACGCTGCTCAGCGATCTGCAGACCACCATCCCGACCGGACGCGAGTACATCGTCGTCTGCTATACCGGCCAGACAGTCGGCCATGCCCAGGTAGCCATGCAGTTGATGGGCTATGGGCCGGTGCGCTCGATCAAGTGGGGCATGTCGGCTTGGAGCTCCTCCGTGACGAACTGGAACACCGGTATCGGCAACACCCTTGCCACGGCGGAAGTGACGAACAACAACGCAGACCTGGTCGAACACGATTTCCCGGTCCTGACCGGCAGCGTGAGCACGATCGTCGAGACGCGTGTCGCGGCCATGCTCGCGGGTGATTTCAAGCGCGTGGGTTACGCCAGTATCCGCGACAACCTCGACGATTACTTCGTGGTGGATTACCACTCGGCAAGCGTCTACCTGGGCCAGGATGCCGCCAGCGGCGTGCCCGGCCACATCCCCGGCTCGTACCAGTTCACTCCGTACCAGACGCTTGGCCTCGACCAGTGGCTGAAGTACCTGCCGACCGATAAGCAGATCGTCCTCTACTGTTGGACCGGCACCGGTTCGAGCCACCTTGCGGCCTACCTGAACATGCTGGGCTACGACGCGTACAGCCTGCTTTACGGGGTCAACAACCTGTTTCACGATCAACTGAACGACGGCTACGCGAACAAGTGGAACCCGGCGACGATGGCTCGCAACTATCCGCTTGAGGCCACCCCCGCCCTCTAGAGGAGCCAAGGATCCACGGACGGGGGGGCCATCGGGCCCCCCCGTCTTTCCAGCCACCTGCCTGCGGCCGTTCACGCCGTCGCCGCAACCGCTTTCTCAAGCCGCCGACAGGCCTCCATGAGCGCCGCCCGCGGGCAGGCGAAGTTCAGGCGCAGGTACCCCGCGCCGGCGAATTCCCGCCCGTCGCTCAGGCCCAGGCCGTGGGCCTCGAAGTGGGCCGCCGGGTCGGCCAGGCCCAGGTCCCGCACGTCCAGCCAGGCCAGGTAGGTGGCCTCCACCTGCGGCATGGTCACCGCCGGCAGGGCGTCCACGCAGCCGGCCAGCAGGTCCCGGTTGGCCCGCAGGTAGGCGTTCTGGGCGGCTAGCCAGGCGGCGCCCGCCGTCCAGGCGGCCTCGGCAGCGACCAGCCCCATGACATTCACCTCGGGCACCAGGCCCGCCCCACGGGGTTGTGGGGATGGCACCACAACAAAAGGCGGACGTTCTGGGTCAGCCCCCGGCCCAAACGGCCGGGGTCGAGCCCCCAGCCGGCAGCGTTGTCCCCCGCCAGGGGGATGGTCACCAGCTGCCGGTCCTGGTGGGCCGGGGCCGTCAGGAAGGGCGGGTAGACGGGAGTGCAGGCGGCCACGCCGTCCCCGGGTCCGCCCACGGCGCGGCAGGCCACGTTCAGGCCCGT
>JBHEPC010000400.1:0-4112 GCA_046260475.1 Candidatus Krumholzibacteriia bacterium
GGCCCCGCGAGGTTCCGGCATGCGCTGCGGCTTCTGGGGATGTGGCCGCGAGCATAGCACCGGCGGCGGGCGGCGGCCAGTCCGCTCTGGACGCACGGGACGATCCGCGGTTAACTGGCAACCGTGGCCCGGCCGCAGCCCGCGGCGGCACGCAGGAAGGCAGGTACGACCATGCAGAAGAAGAGGATCCTCGTCGCGACCCTGGTGGCCCTGGTCGTGATCGTGGTCGCCGCCGTCCTGATCATCGGCAGCCGCCTGGACCGCCTGGTCGGCGCGGCCATCGAGACCCACGGTTCGCGCCTGACCGGCACCGCGGTGACCGTCGCCGACGTGTCGGTCAAGCTGCGCGAAGGCCGGGTAGAGCTCGGCGGGCTGACCGTGGCCAACCCCGCCGGGTTCAGCGGACAGCCCGCCCTGACCCTTGGCCGCCTGGTGCTGGACCTGGAACCGGGGTCCCTGACGGGCGAACCCTATTTCGTGGACGAATTGCAGGTCGCGGACGTCACCGTCCGCTACGAGGTCGACGCCAACGGCCGCCGCAACCTGGACGTGATCGGCCAGTCGCTGCGGGCCGCGCAGCCCGCCCCGTCCGCGCCCGCGCCGGCCGCCCCGGCGCCCCTGCTCATCGTCGACCGGCTGGAGATGGCCGGCGGCACGGTGACCACCGACGCCTCGGCCCTGGGCGTGGAGTCCCGCACGGCGGACCTGCCGGGCTTCACCCTGACCGGCCTGGGGGCGCCGAACGGCACGCCCGCCGACGTGATCGGGCGCCAGGTGCTGCGGCGCGTGACCGAGCAGGCTGCGCGCGCGGCGGTGGATCAGGAACTGAAAGGTCGGCTGGAGAAAGCCCTGGGCGGCCGGGATCCGGCGCAGGCGGTCAAGGACGAGGTCGGCAAGCTGCTCGGTGGAGGCTGAGCCGGCGGCGCCGCCTCGCGACGGTCAGCGCCAGAGCAGGCGCACCGCGAACACGACCACCGTGACCAGGACCAGGCGGCGGATCCAGTCGTGCCCCTTGGCGATGGCCAGGCGCGTGCCCAGCCAGCCGCCCAGGGCGTTGCCGGCGGCCAGGGCCAGCCCCAGGGGCCAGTCCACCTCGTCGTGAACGATGAACACCGCCAGCGCCGTGACCGTGAAGGCGCCCACCACGAACACCTTCACCGCATTGACCCGCACCAGGTCCAGGCCGTGGACCAGCAGCGCCGAAATGATCAGGAAGCCCACGCCCGCCTGGATGAACCCGCCGTAGACGCCGATGACGAAGAAGCTGACCACCAGCGCCGCCGCCCGCAGCGCCCCCAACCGCGCCGGGTCGAAACGCAGGCGCCGGGTGGGGTCGGCGATCATCACCACGCACACCGCCAGCATCACCGCGGCCAGGATGCGGCGGAACAGCAGGTCGTCGATGCCCACGGCCAGGCTCGCCCCCAGCGCCCCGCCCAGCAGCGCCGGCGCCGTGCACAGCAGCGCCAGGCGCATCGGCAGCATCCCGCTGTGGCGGAACGCGCCCACCGACACGACGCTCTGGGCCAGGATGGCCACCCGGTTGGTGCCGTTGGCCACGGCGGCGGGCAGGCCCAGGAAGATCAGCACCGGCAAGGTCAGCAGGGAGCCGCCGCCGGCCAGCACGTTCAGGACGCCGGCGACGACGCCGACCGCGAACAGCAGCAGGACGTGCAGAGGGTTCAAGGCCACCGCCGGGACGCCTGCATCAGGGCGCAATCGGCCAGCACCAACGCCGCCATGGCCTCGACGATGGGCACGGCCCGGGGCACGACGCAGGGGTCGTGCCGGCCCGGGGCGGCCAGCTCCACCTCCCGGCCGCCGAAGTCGGCGGTCCGCTGCGCCCGGGCGATGGTGGCCGGCGGCTTGAAGGCGACCCGCAGCAACACGGGCTCGCCGTTGCTGATGCCCCCCTGCACCCCGCCGCTGCGATTGGTGGCGGTGCCCAGGGCGCCGTCCCCGCGGGCCACGAAGGGGTCGTTGTGGGCCGAGCCGCGCAGCCGGGCGCCGGCGAAGCCCGAACCGATCTCGAAACCCTTCACCGCCGGCAGGGACAGCATGGCCTGGGCCAGCAGGGCCTCCAGCTTGGCGAACACCGGCTCGCCCAGACCGGCGGGCACGCCCCGGCAGACGCAGGCCACCACGCCGCCGACCGAGTCCTGGTCCCCGCGCGCGGCGTCGATGGCCGCGATCATGCGGGCGGCGGCCGCCGCGTCCGGGCAGCGCACCGGGGTCGCGTCGACGGCCGCGCGTTCCAGGGTTGCCGTGTCCACCGGCCCGGCCTCCACCTCGCCCACGGCCTGCACCCAGGCCACGATCCGCGTGCCGTAGGCCGCCTGCAACCACTGCTCGGCCACCGCGCCGGCCGCCACGCGGCCGATGGTCTCGCGGGCGCTGGCCCGGCCACCACCGCTGGCGGCGCGGACGCCGTACTTCTGCTGGTAGGTGTAGTCGGCGTGGCTGGGGCGGGGCACGTCCTGCAGGGTCCCGTAGTCGCCGGGCCGCTGGTCCCGGTTGCGCACCAGCATGGCGATGGGCGTGCCCAGGGTCAGGCCGTCCTGCACCCCCGAGAGGATCTCCACCTGGTCGGGCTCGTCCCGCGGCGTGGCCAGGCGGCTCTGGCCCGGACGCCGGCGGTCGAGCTGGGCCTGGACGGCGGCCGCAGCGAGGGCCAGGCGCGGCGGGCAACCGTCGACGACCACCCCCACGCCGCCGCCGTGGGACTCGCCGAAGGTCGTGCTGCGCCAGAGGGTGCCGAAGGTGCTGGACATGGGGACCGCCTGGGTTGCCGGTGCTAGTCCGCCGCCACGGTGTCCAGGGCCACGCCGATCATCGCCGCGAAGCTGGTGCGGCGCTCCTCGGGGGTCAGGTGCTCGCCGCGGCGGATGTGGTCGGACACGGTGACGAGGGTCAAGGCGCGCACGCCCTCCTCGGCCGCGACCCCGTAGAGTCCGGCCGCCTCCATCTCCACGCCCAGGACGCCGAGCTTCTCCAGGACGTCGAAGAGCTCCTGCTCGGGCGAGTAGAACAGGTCCGCCGAGAACACGTTGCCCACCCGCACGGGCACCTGCGCCGCGCGGGCGGCCGCCACGGCGCGCTCGACTAGGCCGAAGTCGGCCAGGGCCGCGAAATCGTGGCCGCGGAAGCGCACCCGGTTGACCTTGGAGTCCGTGGACGCCCCCATGGCGATGATCACGTCCCCCAGCTTGACGTCCGGCAGGACGGTGCCGCAGCTGCCCACGCGCACCAGGGTCTTCACGCCGTACTCGCGCACCAGCTCGGTGGCGTAGATGGAGCACGACGGGATGCCCATGCCGTGGGCCATCACCGAGACCGGGCGGCCGCGCCAGGTGCCGGTGTAGCCCCAGACGTTGCGCACGTCGGTCACCCGGCGCACGTCCGCCAGGAAGGTCGTGGCGATGTGCTCGGCGCGCTGGGGGTCGCCGGGCATCAGGACGGCCTCGGCGAAATCGCCCGGCCTGGCGTTGATGTGCGGTGTCGGCATGGGGGCATGGTAGGCGCTCGGGGTGGGGGTTGGCAAGGCCCGCCTTGCACCCGCCTTGCACCCCGCCCGGCGCGGATCCCGTTTGCGATTGACGCTGCGGGGCCTCTGGACTAACCATTGGGGGAGAATCATGAACGAATGCGGCGGACGGGATCGGCCCGTCCCGCCGGCAAGGGCGAGCAGTAAGGAGCAGCAATGGCGACGAAAATCGGGATCAACGGGTTCGGGCGCATCGGGCGCCTGGTGTTCCGCGCGGCGATGGAGACGCCGGACGTGGAAGTGGTGGCCGTCAACGACCTCTTCGACGCGAAGCAACTGGCCTACCTGCTGCAGTTCGACACCATGCACGGCCGCTTCGCCGGCACGGTCGAGGCCGGGGACGGCTTCCTCGCGGTCAACGGCAAGCGCATCCGCCTGACCGCGGAGAAGGACCCCGCCGCCCTGAAGTGGGGCGATGTCGGCGCCGAATACATCTGCGAGTCGACCGGCCTGTTCATGGAGGAGGCCAAGGCGGCCGGCCACGTCAAGGCCGGGGCGAAGTACGTCGTCATGTCCGCGCCCTCCAAGGACGACACCCCGATGTTCGTCATGGGCGTCAACCACACCC
>JBHEPC010000420.1:0-3910 GCA_046260475.1 Candidatus Krumholzibacteriia bacterium
GCCGGCCGAGCTGGCCCGCGTCGAGCAGCTCGTGCAGCAGCGCATCCTGGACAACCGCCCGGTCATCCGCCACCAGGACATGGCCCTGCAGGACGCCCGCGCCCGGGGCGCCATGGCCCTGTTCGGCGAGAAGTACGGCGAGCGGGTGCGCGTGATCGAGATCCACGGCGGTCCGCAACCCGTGCCCGGCCTGCCCGCCGACGGCGGCGACCTGTTCTCCCTCGAGCTGTGCGGCGGCACCCACTGCCTGGCCACCGGCGACATCGGCGCCTTCCGCATCGTCGCCGAGGGCAGCGTGTCGGCGGGGGTGCGCCGCATCGAGGCCGTGGCCGGCGAGCGCGCCCTTGAGCTGCAGCGCCGCGAGCACGAGCAGCTGGCTGCGCTGCGCGGTCTGCTGCGCGCCGACGGCGCCGGCTACGCCGAGCAGGTGGCCGCCCTGCTGGACGAGCAGAAGGCCCTGCGCCGGGAGCTGGCCAAGGTCCAGCAGGAGAGCGCCCGCGCCGGGTTGGAAAGCGCGCTGGACAGCCCCCGCGACGTGGCCGGCCTGAAGGTGGTCTCGGCCCGGGTCGAGGCCGAGGACAAGAACGCCTTGATGCAGCTGGGCGACCACGTCCGCGACACCCTCGGCAGCGCCGGCGTCGTGGTCCTGGGCGCCGACCTCGGCGGCAAGGCCACCGTGCTGGTGACCATCACCCCGGACCTGGCCGACGGCGGTCGCCTGCACGCGGGCAACCTGGTCAAGGCCCTGGCCGAGACCGCGGGTGGCCGCGGCGGCGGCCGCCCCAACACGGCCCAGGCCGGGCTGCCGGATCTGGCGGCGGTGGACAAGGCGCTGGCCGCGGTGGACGCCGTCGTGGCCGACCAGGTCGGCTGAGCCCGGCCCGGACCGGCATGGATCGTCCCGACTAGCGGATCCCCATGATGAGGTCGGGGGGCTTGCGGGTGATGCGCGGCACGGTCGCATCGTCCGCCGGATGGCCCACCACCAGCAGCAGGAACGAGGGGATGAACCGGGGAAGGGACGGTGCGCGGACGCCGGCCATGGTGTCGCCTCCGGTCAGGAGTCGAGTGCGGCCGCGCCGCCGCCCGCGGAGTCCGCCGGTGCGTTCTCGAACGGCAGGTCCGGCGTCACCTCGCCCAGAAACTCGTCCCGCAGGTACTTGTGCATCTTGCGGTCGGGATCGTCCTGTTGGACCGGCTGCAGGAAGCGGAACGGCGTGGCCGAATCCAGGGCCAGGATCGAGTGGCACAGGGTGCAGTCGTAGGGCACGGCCTGCCCGTCCTGGTCCACCATGTCGGCGTGGTGGCAGCGGAAGCAGCCCGCGCGCCCGTCATGGCCCAGGTGCGAGGGGTAGGTGTTCCAACCCACGTTCATGTGGGGGAAGACGTTGCGGGCGTAGATGGCCTGCAGCTCGGCCACCATGGCGTCGGCCTCGCGCATCAAGCCGGCGCCGCCCGGCAGGCGCGCGTAGGTGCCGCGCACGCCGTTCTCGATGCCGCGCAGGGCGGCCTCCTTGTCGGCCCAGTTGCCCAGCAGGGCCGCCAGCGCCGTCCGCTTGGCCCAGGGCAGGTCGCGGCTGATGCGGCCGGCCGCCAGCGCCTCGTCCACGGCGGCCTCGGGGTCCTGGTAGATGTGCGTCGCCCGGTTGTGGCAGTCGACGCAGTCCATGCTGCGCACCTCGGCCGGGTGCTCCGCCTGCGGCTCCGCAGCGGCCGCCGGCGGCGCGGCGCGGTTGGTGTAGCGGTGGAAGGCGTCGCCGCGGCGCACCTCGACCCACGCCATCACCAGGCGCTGCGGGTCGGCGGCCAGGTAGCGGACCTCGTTGCGCTCGGCCACGTGCCAGTGGATGGTGCCGGCCAGGTCGCCGGTGCCGCCGCCCACCTTCAGCGCCAGGGTGGTGTGCGCCGGGGTCGAGGCCTCGTCCTGGGCGAAGGTGGTGGTCGCCTTGATGCGCTCGCCGTAGAACTTCTCGGGCCAGTGGCACTTCTCGCAGGTCTCGCGCGCCGGCCGCAATTGGTGCACCGGCGTGGGGATGGGCCGCTCGTAGAGGTCGAAGGTGGCCGAGACCACCTGCCACAGGCCGTTGAGCTTGGCGTCGATCAGGGCGTCGGCGCCCTCGCCCACATGGCAGTCCACGCAGCGCACGTGGGCGTGGGGCGAGTGCCGGTAGGCCGTCCACTCGGGTTCCATCACCCCGTGGCAGGCGGTGCCGCAGAACACGGGCTCGTCCATGAAGTGGAGCATGCGCGCGCCGCCGATCCCCAGGAACATGATGTTCACCACGGTCAGCAGCGCGATCATGCCCACCAGCGACGAGCCCAGGCGCTTGGCCTCGGTCATGTCGTCGGGGAACCGCTGCGACAGCAGCTCCCGGGTCGAGCGTCCGGTCGCGCGGCGGTACTGCCACCAGCCGAGCGGGATCAGCACCAGCCCCAGCACGAACAGGGCCGGCAGGGCCATGTAGCTGATCAGGCCGATGTACGAGTTGGTCAGGACCCCCGCGATCCGCAGCAGCTCGAAGGCGACGAACAGCAGGAACGCGGAGGTCACGCAGGTGACCCCCAGCGTTCCGGTCCAGTTGGTCGCCAGCCCGCGGACGAAGAGCTGGAACCGCTTCATCGCCCTGCTCCTCACTGGCCCGGGACCGCGTACATGTCCTCGTACATCTTCTGCATGGCGCCGGACTTGATGTCCGCGGTGATGTCCGCCGTCGGCCGCTGCAGCCAGGCGTGGAAAGGATCGGCCAGGATCTCGTCCAGCAGCTTGTCGACGTCCGGGTCGGCGAATTCACGCAGCTCGGGCACGTACTTGAAGTAGAAGTGCTGGATCACCTCGTACATGCCGTGCCACCAGGTGTAGTCCGGGCCCATCATCGCCGCGCCGTGGCGGGCGCGCCGGCCCTCGTGGTGCCAGATCTCGAACCAGGTCCACTCCCACTTGTTGCTGAAGCTGGCCGGGTTCTCCCCGAGCTTCTTCTCGTGCGCCAGCTTGGCCAGGGCCGCGCCCGGCTTGGCGAACTTCTCGTTGTAGAGGTTCACCACGCCGTCGAACTGGGCGTAGTGGCCGTCGACGAAGCCCTTGCCGTGGCAGTTGCGGCAGACGTCCTGCATGTTGCCGCGCTTGGTCTGCCAGTTGTCCTTCATCTTCGAGACGGGGGGCCGCAGGGTCCAGCTGATGCGCTCGCCCACATCGTGGGTCGCCGGCTGGTTGGGCGTCGCGGACATGTGGCAGGTGGCGCAGGTGGGGGCCTCGAAGTAGTCCTGGCCCACGACCCAGCGCTTGGCGTCCAGGTTCATCCTGCCGATGTTCGTGTAGTAGGCGTTGCCGTGTTTGGACTCGTCGTAGATCTCCTTCTGCGGATGATCCGGACCGAGGTGGCATTTGCCGCAGGATTCGGGCTGGCGGGCCTGGGCGGCGCTGAATGCGTGCCGGGTGTGGCAGGCGGTGCAGGAACCCTTGCTGCCGTCGGGGTTGATGCGCCCGATGCCGCTGTTGGGCCAGCTGAGGCGGCTGAGCCTGTTGGCGCTCGCGGGGTCGATCTTGACCACGCTGCCGTGGCAGCTCTCGCAGCCGGCGATCGCCACGGGCGAGCCGCCGGCGGCATGGGCCAGGTAGGCGTCGGCCGAGTGGAGGATCTCGCTGGCATGCGCGTGGTAGCTGGCCCCCACCTGCTCGGCCTCCTTCTGGTGGCAGCGCCCGCAGTCCAGGGGCGTGACCAGGGTGGCGATCAGCGTGCCCTCGTGCATGAAAGCGTCCGGCTCGCCCTGGGCGGCCTTATGGCAGTCCACGCAGGTGACGTTGTGCTTCGCGTGCTCGGACGCGTACCACTGGTTGTACAGGCCGAGGCTCTTCTCCTTGTGGCAGGTCATGCACTTGCCGGCCACCGCATCGTCGGCGGCCGGGGCGGGG
>JBHEPC010000430.1:0-7244 GCA_046260475.1 Candidatus Krumholzibacteriia bacterium
GCGTGACGCGGGCGTCGTTCTTCGCGGCCCACTGGGGGCCGCCGGCCTCGGCGTCGGTGCGCATGGTGCGCAGCTTGTGGACCTTGAACGGCCGGCCCGGCTGCAGCACCTTGCGGCGCTCGGCCCCGTGCTCGGACGTGCTGCCACGGCGGCGCCGGTTGATGCCCACCCGCTCCTGCGAGTAGAACACCGGCCCGGGCGAGTCGAGCTTGATGATCAGTGCCAGCAGGGGCAGCAACAGGCCGAAGCACACCAGCGCGACGGCGGACACCGCCACGTCGAAGGTCCGCTTGCAGGCGAGGTACGTCCTGCCGGGAATGCGGATGGCCGGGGAACTCTCCGGTGCAGCGGGCTCGACGTGCGCCGGCGCCGGAATCGTCGCCAAAGTAGCGAAAGCCGTCTCTGTCCCCTCCAGCCTAGTGTAACGCTCTGCCAAGATATCACCCTCCAACGGTGACGTCCGCCACCGTTCCCTGGATTCCTGCCTGTCACGTTGCAGCGATCAGGCCGCTTCTGTGTTGTCGGGCAACGCCGGCCCCCGCCGGCGCCGATGCCTCTTCCAGAAGTGCCCGGGCGGCTCCCCCAAGATTTCTTGACCGCCCTATCCTCCCAGCCCCCAAATTCTATCGCACCTGCGCGTATCGCGCAAGCCCCAAACTTGCCCTTTCGCCTATTTCTTAGGGGATCCGGCGGCCTATCGTTCCCCGTTGTGCCTTGATTTTCCCTCACCCGGGGCGATAATCCCCGGGCGGCCTCCTGCGGCGCCGCCCCCGGAGCCGCCCGCCACCCCAAACACCCCGGAACGGCCGACCCATGCGCCTGCCCCCCAACCTCGCCCGCAACACCTTCGCCGTAACCGGACTGGCGGCAGCCGCCTGGCTCGTGGCCGCCCTGGTCCTGGGCTGGCGGGACCTGGCCGAGGCCCTGGGCCGCTTCGGTTTTTGGCCCTTCATCCTGGTGGCGCTGCTGTCGGTGGCCAATTACGCCCTGCGCTACCTCCGCTGGCAGGTCTTCCTGGGCACCGTCGGCGCCCGGGTGCCGGGGCGGACCTCGTTCGCCGTCTACTTCGCCGCCTACGTGATGGTCATCACCCCGGGCAAGTTGGGCGAGGTCTTCAAGGCGGCCATCCTGCGCGACCGCACCGGCCTGCCCCTGTCCCGCGGTCTGCCGGTGGTGCTGGCCGAGCGGATCTACGATTTCCTGGCGGTGCTCGCCCTGGCGGCCCTCGGGCTGATTTTCCGGGACGGTCTGCGGCACGGGGGACCGGCGGCGCTCGGCGCCGGGCTGGTCTTCGCGGGCCTGCTGCTCCTGTTCCGCCACGAAGGCCTGCGCCGCCGCCTGGTGGCCCGCGCTGCGGCCAGCCGGCACTTGGCCGGGCACTCCGTCGCCCTGGACGATGCCCTCGCCGCCACCGGCGCCCTGCTGGCGCCCGGCCCGGGCCTGGGCCACCTGGCCTTGTCGACCCTGGCCTGGCTTTGCGAGGGCGCGGGGCTGTGGCTGGTCTGCCGGACCCTGGCGCCTGCGGTGGGCCTGGCCGACGCGGTCTTCGTCTACGCGGGCGGGACCCTGGTCGGGTCGGTGTCGTTCCTGCCCGGCGGCCTGGGCGGCACCGAGGCGGTGATCGTCCTGCTCCTGGGTTCGCTCGGCGTCCCCGGCGCGACGGCCGCCGCCATCACCTTCATCGTCCGCCTGGCCACCCTGTGGCTGGCGGTGCTCGTCGGCCTGGCGGTCTTCGCCGCCTGCCGGCGGGAGATCGTCGGTCCCCGCGCGCCGGCGGCCTGACTAGCGGCTGGACACCCTGTCGTAGGCCAGCACCACCGTGGCCGTCGTGGCCAGCAGCCCGAGGATCACCGGCATGCGCCGGGTGAACCACGAGTCCCGCGCCGCCGTCACCTCGAGGGTGTCCCCCGGGTAGACCAACGGATTGCCCAGGGCGTTGCCAGACTTGAGGAAGCGCGTCACGTCGATCGTCCGGGAGCGGAAGCCGTTGGGCAGGCGGTGCACCCAGTGCACCTTGCCGAGGTCCGACTCCAGGGTCGGCGCCCCCGCCAGCATCAGCACCTGCAGCAGCTCCGTCGGTTCGGTCAGGGGCACCACCGTGGGCGTGGCCACCGCGCCGAAGACCTGGACGCCGGCGTGGGCCTGCACCGTCACGCCTCCCGCGGCGTCCGGCACCACCAGGGTGTCGCCGTTCTGCAGGTCGACGTCCGGGGCGCCCCGCCCGTCCATGACCCCCGAAAGGTCCAGGTCCGTCACCTCGGTCCGCCCGTCCACCAGCCGGACCACCCGCGCCCGCGACAGGTCCGCCCCGTCGGCGGGTCCGCCGGCGGCCCGCAGCAGGTCCCACGCCCCCGGCGGCACCGCGAAGTCGTACTGGCCGGGGGTGCGCACCGACCCCAGCACGTACAGCCGCACCTGGGAGGCGCTCTGCAACGCCACATCCACCCCCGCCACGCCGGGATAGAAGACCCGCAGCCGCTGCCGCAGGATCTCCCGCGCCTCTTCGACGGTCAGACCACCCAGGGCCACCTCCCCGACCTGGGGTACCGACACCCGGCCGGCCGCGTCCAGGGTCAGGGCCCGGTCCAGGTCGGGCCGGCCCGGCACGGTCAGGACGATCTGGTCGCCCCCCTGCAGGCGGGCGCCCTCGGCGGCGGTCTGGGCCACGGCCAGGAGCGGTTGCTGCAGCAGCAGCGCCAGCGCGAGCCAGGCGGCAGGACGGAACCAGGGGCGCGTGCGCGCCGGCGTGAAGCGTGTTCTCATGCCTGACCTCCGTGGGCGGCGCGGTCGCGGTACCACGCGACCGTCTGTTCGAGTCCGTTGTCGAGGGATACCGAACCGGTGTAGCCCAGGTGCTCCCGGGCCAGGTCGACCGCGGCCTGGGAGTGGCGCACGTCCCCGGCCCGGTTCTCCTCGTGCCGGGGCCGGACCTCCGCGCCCACCAGGACCCGGATGCGCTCGCACAGTTCCTTGACCGTGACGCGCCCGCCCAGGGCGATGTTGTAGGCGCGCCCGCCGGCCGACGGCGGCGCCGCCGCCGCCGCCAGGTTCGCCTCCACCACGTTCTGCACGTAGGTGAAGTCGCGGGACTGCAGGCCGTCGCCGTGGATCACCGGCGCCTGCTCCGCCAGGAAGGCCGTGATGAACTTCGGCACCACGGCGGCGTACTGGCTGTTCGGATCCTGCCAGGGGCCGAAGACGTTGAAGTAGCGCAGGCCGACGGTCGACAGGCCGTAGAGGTCGTCGAAGACGGCCGCGTACAGCTCGCCCACGGCCTTGTTCACCGCGTACGGCGACATGGGACGACGGCGCAGGCCCTCGTGCTTGGGCAGTTCCTCGGTGTTGCCGTAGACGGAGCTGCTGGAGGCGTAGACCACACGGCGCACGCCGCGCCGGTGGGCGGCCCAGAAGACCCGCAGGGTGCCGCCCACGTTGTGCTCGTCACTGGCCAGGGGGTCGGCGACGCTGCGCGGGACGCTGGGCAGGGCCGCCTGGTGGAAGACGCAGTCCACGCCCTCGCAGCACGCTTCGACGGTGTCCAGGTCGGTGACGCTGCCCTCGACGAAGCGCAACCGGTCGCGGACGTCGGCCAGATTTTCCAGCCGGCCTGTGGACAGGTTGTCCAGCACGACGACGTCGTGCCCGGCCGTCACCAGGCCCCGGGCCAGGTGCGAGCCGATGAAGCCCGCGCCGCCGGTCACGAGGTATCGGGTCATGGAGCGGTCGCCTTTCCTGTGGGTCCGGCCGCGCCGGCCTGCGGGCCGGGATCCTAGAGCCGGACGATGTCGGGGCCCTTGCGCCCCTTCAGTGCGTTGCGGGTGTCGATCACCACCGGCCCGGCCCCGACCAGCAGGCCGTGATCCACGGTCGGGTGCGGCGTGACGATCACCGCCGCATGGAAGCCGCCCAGGGCCTCCCGCGTCCACTCCGTGAGCCGCGCCGCGCTGACGCCGTGGGGCTGGCTGTGGGCGTGGGGATCGTACCAGGCGACGTCCGCGCCCCGCGCCTGCAACATAGCGACGATATCCAACGCCGGCGACTCGCGCAGGTCGTCGATGCCCGGTTTGTAGGCCAGGCCGACCACCAGCACCCGGCTGCCCTTGACGGAGCGCTCGCGCTCGTTCAGCGCATCCGTGATCAGCCGCACCACGTGCTTGGGCATGGACGAGTTGATCTGCCCCGCCAGTTCGATGAAGCGCGCCTCCATCCCCGCCTGCTTGGCCTTCCACGACAGGTAGAACGGGTCGATGGGGATGCAGTGCCCGCCCAGACCCGGGCCCGGATAGAAGGGCATGAAGCCGAAGGGCTTGGTGGCGGCGCCGTCGATCACCTCCCAGACGTCGATGTCCATCGCGTCGCACATCAGGGCGATCTCGTTCACCAGCCCGATGTTCACGCTGCGGAAGGTGTTCTCCAGCAGCTTGACGGTCTCGGCCACGCGCACCGACGACACGGGCACGACGGTATCCATGACCTGGCTGTAGAGGGTCTTGGCCACCTCGGTGCAGGCCGGCGTGACGCCGCCCACCACCTTCGGGATGTTCACCGTGTGGTATTTCGGGTTGCCCGGGTCCACGCGTTCGGGCGAGAAGGCCAGGAAGAAGTCCTTGCCCACCTCGAGCCCGCCCTCGGCGAAGACCGGCAGGATGACCTCCTCGGTCGTCCCCGGGTAGGTCGTGCTCTCGAGGATGACCAGCATGTCCGGGTGCAGGCAGGGCGCGATGGACGCCACCGCCGCCTGGATGTAGCTGATGTCCGGGTCGCGGGTCTTGCCCAGGGGCGTGGGCACGCAGATGTTCACGCTGTCCACCTCGGTCAGGCGGCCGAAGTCGGTGGTGGCCTCCAGGCGGCCGGCCCGGACCACCTCGGCCAGATCGGCCGAGGTCACGTCGATGATGTAGCTTTCGCCGCGGTTGATGGCGTCGGCCTTCTCCTGCACCAACTCGAACCCCAGCACCTTGAAGCCGGCCTTGGCGTAGGCCACGGCCAGGGGCAATCCCACGTAACCCAACCCCAGCACGCCCAGATGGGCCTGGCGCGATGCGAACTTGCGGCACACGTCCTTCATGGCTCGTCCTTCCCGTGGCACGACCGGGCCGCCGTCCCCGTGACGGCGGTCCCGCCGGCACGATCATCGGCCCCTGCAGCGAAATCTTGACCGGGAAATGGTTTGCGGCCGCCCGGGCCCTAGTCGTCCCGCACGCGGAACGTGGCCTTGAGCGCCGCCATCTCCCTCCGGATCTCCCTCAGCGCGCCTACTTTGTAGTAAAGACGGCGCAAAACCGAAAGGCAAAACACGCCCCACAGGATCAGCGCGCCCCGTCGGAACCAGGGGTCGAAGCGGTCGCCGTGGGCGTCGAAGAAGTGGTCGAGCGTGCGCCCGAAGTACACCACGGCGACCAGGAAGGCCCCCAGCAGCACCAGGTGGACCAGGCCGCTGGCGAAGTCCTCGCGGCAGCGCAGGTACTGGCGCACCGGGAACTCCGCTCCCGTGCCGTCGCGGAAGCGCGAGGCGAAGACCTCGCTCCGCCTAGGGGATCTCTTCGAAATCAGCATCGCTGATCTCCTGCTCCTGGTAGGGGCGCGCGGCGCGGTCCGGCCGATCCACGGGCCCCGGCTCCTGCACCCTGCGCGAAGGTGGCGCGAAGGCCCGGCGCACAAGCCGCCGCACGAACAGCGCGGCCAGCACAAGAAGCATCAGTCTGATCAAGAACATGGGAAACCGTCGCTTGCGGGGTGGTACGCCCGGCGGGATTCGAACCCACGGCCTTCTGCTCCGGAGGCAGACGCTCTATCCAGCTGAGCTACGGGCGCACCGATGGAACGGGAAGTATGGGGTCTGGCCCCGATGCCGTCAAATCCCATTTGGCCGCCGCGCCGGCTCACGCCTGTCCCTCGCGAACGTTCGCCGGTCCAAGGAGTTCCGCCGCGTAGGCCAATTGCCGCGCCCGGTCGCCGGCGCCCTCGCCGCCCAGCAACCGGGCCACCTCCTGCAGGCGGCCGGCGCCGTCCAGCCGCTCCACCGCCACCGCGGTGCGGTCCCCGCCGGCGCGCTTGGACACCTTCAGGTGGTGGCGGCCCCGCGCGGCCACCGTCGGCATGTGGGTGATGCACAGCACCTGCCCCCGCACCGCCAGGTCGTGCAGCAGCGCCGCCACCGGCACCGCCCCTTCGAGTCCCAGCCCGGCGTCGACCTCGTCGAAGAGCTGCACCGGCCGTTCGCCGTCGCCCAGGCCCAGGGCCACCAGCCCCAGGTAGATGCGCGAGCGTTCGCCCCCGCTGGCGATGCGCGCCACGTCGCCGGCGGCCTCGCCGCGGTTGGTGCGGGCCTCCAGCACGACACGGTCGGCGCCGCGGCTGCCGGCGCGGCAGCGCTGCCCCGCCAACTCCAGGCCGGCGGCCCCGTCCCGGTCCTCGCCCGCCGGATCGGGCTCGACCCGGAAGGCCAGCTCGAGGTCCGGCAGGGACAGGGGACCGATGGTCGCGGTCGCCCGGGCAGCCACCGCGGGCGCTCCTTCCCGGCGCCGCCGCCGCAGTTCGAGGCAGAGCCGGGCCACCTCGTCCCGAGCCGCGGCGGTGCGGGCCTCCAGTCCGACCAGATCGGCCGCCGCGCCTTCCTGCCGGGCGATGCGCCCGGCCAGGTCCTCCTGCAGGGCCAGCAGGCCGGGCACGTCGTGGCGGTACTTGCGCCGCAGCTCCTCGTAGAGGGCCTTGCGCTCCTCCAGCTCGTCCAGGCGCGCCGGGTCCACCTGGATCCCGTCCAGGAAGCGCTCGAGGCCGCGGGCGGCGTCCTCGGCCGCCGCCTGGGCGTCCAGGATCTGGCGCAGGGTCTCGTCCAGGCGGGCGCTGGTGCCGGCCACCCGCTCCAGGCGCCGGGCCGCCTCGCCCAGCATCTGGCCGGCGTTGGGCTGTCCCTCGGTCAGGTGCTGCAGCGCGGCCCCGGCGGCCTCCACCAGGCCCCGCGCCCCGCGGCCGACGGCGATGCGCTCGGCCAGGTCGGCCTCCTCGGCCGCGTCCAGGGCCGCCTGCTGCAACTCCCGGTGCTGCCAGGCCCACATGTCCAGCTGCTGCCGGGCGAATTCCTCTTCCCGGCGCCGTTCGGCCAGGTCGGTCTCCAGGTCCCGCCAGCCGGCCAGCGCCGCCGCCAGTTCCTGCCGCAGGGGCTCCAGGCCCAGGGCCCCGTCCAGGAAATCGGCGGCGAAGCTGGGCAGCCCCAGGCGGCGCTGCTGGTCCTGGCTCTGCAC
>JBHEPC010000436.1:0-3248 GCA_046260475.1 Candidatus Krumholzibacteriia bacterium
GCCGGCCCGAGATGAAGTACTCCTCGGCCGTGGCGCCCTTGCGGGTGCGCGAGACGACGCCGATCGTCATGATCACCACGAAGTAGGCCAGGATGATCAGCAGGTCGAGCATGGCGGCGGCGGTCGCTCCGTCGGTTGGCGCCCCGGGTGCGGGCCTAGGGCAGTGTCACGCCTGCGGATCGTCCCGCCGCCGCCCCCGCATGACCACCATCCACGAGTCCACGGCGAACCCGTCCAGGCCCTCGGTCCCGTGCACTTCCAGCGCGTCCCAGGGCACGTCCACGATGCGACCGGATTCCTGGTCGATGAAGTGGTGGTGCCGCTCGGTGTTGGGGTCGTACACGGTGACGCCCCCCTCGAACTGGCAGGTCCGCAACAGTCCCTTCGCCACGAACAGCTTCAGCGTGTTGTAGACCGTGGCCCGCGAGACCATGGGGAAGCTGCGGCGCACCTGGGCCAGCACCTCGTCGGCGGTGGGGTGGCCGTCGGTATGCAGAACGAAGCGGGCGATGGCCACGCGCTGCGCCGAGGGCTGGATGCCGTGGCCCTGCAGGACCGTGCTGATGCGTTCGTGGGCGCTCATGCCCCGAGGATAGGGGCCGAGTTGGCAGAACGCAATCATCAAGGCGACACGATCCAAAATTCACCTTGTTCCATTTCTGGAATAAGTCTAATCTCTCAACAAACACCAGCGACCTCCACGGCCGGATCCCGACCCGGACGCCTGCCTCCGGCGGCGCCAACGGGCCCGGCACCCGCAAAGGAGCACGACCATGAGCAATGAAGGCAAATGCCCCGTCACCGGGCACGGAAGCCGGCCCGTCGCGGGCGGCGGCCCGTCGAACCGGGACTGGTGGCCCAACCAGCTGAACCTCCGGATCCTCCACCAGCACTCGCCCCTGTCCAACCCGCTGGGCCGCTCCTTCGACTACGCCAAGGAGTTCAAGAGGCTCGACCTGGAGGCCGTCAAGAAGGACCTGGTCGCGCTGATGACCGACTCCCAGGACTGGTGGCCGGCCGACTGGGGCCACTACGGCGGGCTGTTCATCCGCATGGCCTGGCACAGCGCCGGCACCTACCGCCTGGGCGATGGCCGCGGCGGTGCGGGCTCCGGCTCCCAGCGCCTGGCACCCTTGAACAGCTGGCCCGACAACGTGAACCTCGACAAGGCGCGCCGGCTGCTGTGGCCCATCAAGCAGAAGTACGGCCGGCGCCTGTCCTGGGCCGACCTGATGATCCTGGCCGGCAACTGCGCCCTCGAATCGATGGGCTTCAAGACCTTCGGCTTCGCCGGCGGGCGCGAGGACGTCTGGGAGCCCGAGGAGGACATCTACTGGGGCGGCGAGCGCGAGTGGCTGGCCACCAGCGACAAGCCCGACAGCCGCTACAGCGGCGACCGCGACCTGGACAACCCCCTGGCCGCCGTGCAGATGGGCCTGATCTACGTGAATCCGGAAGGTCCGGACGGCAACCCGGATCCGGTCGCCTCCGGCCACGACGTCCGGGAGACCTTCGCGCGCATGGCCATGAACGACGAGGAGACCGTCGCCCTGGTCGCGGGCGGCCACACCTTCGGCAAGTGCCACGGCGCCGGCCCCGTGACCCACGTCGGGCCCGAGCCCGAGGCCGCGCCGCTGGCAGAGCAGGGCCTGGGCTGGAAGAGCAGCTTCGGCAGCGGCAAGGGCGGCGACACCATCTCCAGCGGCATCGAGGGCGCCTGGAAGCCTAACCCCACCCGCTGGGACATGGGCTACCTGAAGGTGCTGTTCAAGTACGAGTGGGAGCTGGTCAAGAGCCCGGCCGGCGCCCACCAGTGGCACGCCAAGGACGTGGACGAACAGGACATGGTCGTCGACGCCCACGACCCGACGAAGAAGCACCGGCCGATGATGACCACGGCCGACCTCTCCCTGCGCCACGATCCGGTCTACGAGCCGATCGCGCGGCGGTTCCTGGAGCATCCCCGCCAGTTCGCCGACGCCTTCGCCCGGGCCTGGTTCAAGCTCACCCACCGCGACATGGGCCCCCGCGCCCGCTACCTCGGCCCGGAGGTCCCGGCCGAGGAACTGATCTGGCAGGACCCGGTGCCCGCCGTCGACCACAAGCTGATCGGTGCCCGGGACATCGCCGCCCTCAAGAAGAAGCTGCTGGCCTCGCGGCTGACGATTCCCGAGCTGGTGGCGACCGCCTGGGCGTCGGCCTCCACCTTCCGCGGCTCGGACAAGCGGGGCGGGGCCAACGGCGCCCGCCTGCGCCTGGCGCCCCAGAAGGACTGGGAGGTCAACGAGCCCGCCCGGCTGAAGAACGTGCTCAAGACCTTCGAGGGGATCCGCAAGGAGTTCAATGGCGCGCAGAAGGGCAACAAGAAGGTCTCCCTGGCCGACCTGATCGTCCTGGGCGGCTGCGCCGCCGTCGAGGAGGCCGCGCGGGAAGCCGGCCACAAGGTGACGGTCCCGTTCACGCCCGGGCGCACCGACGCGTCGCTGAAGCAGACCGATGTGGAGTCGTTCGCCGTGCTCGAGCCGGTGGCGGACGGCTTCCGCAACTACCGGCAGCGCAAGTTCGCCGTGCCGGACGAGGAGCTGCTGGTCGACCGCGCCCAGCTGCTGACCCTGACCGCGCCGGAGATGACGGTGCTCGTCGGCGGCCTGCGGGTGCTGGGGGCCAACTGCGGGCAGTCGCCCCACGGCGTCTTCACGGAGCGGCCCGGAACCCTCAGCAACGACTTCTTCGTCAACCTGCTGGACATGGGCACGCAGTGGCGGCCGACGGCGGCCGACCCGGACGTGTTCGAGGGCCGCGACCGCGCCACCGGCGAGCGGAAGTGGACCGGCAGCCGGGTCGATCTCGTCTTCGGCGCCGACTCCCAGCTGCGGGCCGTGGCGGAAGTCTACGCGTGCAAGGACGGCCGCAAGAAGTTTGTGCGCGACTTCGTGGCGGCGTGGGCCAAGGTCATGGACCTCGACCGCTTCGACCTGGCCTGATCGCCGGTCGGCGGCGGCGGAAAAGGGCCCCCGGGGCGATCCCCGGGGGCCCGTCCTGCGCCGCCTGCCGCCGCCCGGCGCCTAGTCCGCCGCCGGCGGCGCCGGCTCCGTCTCCTTGACCCGCCCCAGGTACTGCGGCAGGTCGATGCCCACGTTCTTGGTCAGCTCGTGCAGCGGGGGCAGCTGCTCGGTGATCTCGATCTCCGCCGGCACCACGATGTTCGCCACCTGGGTGGCCTCCTCGCGGCGGGCGCGCTCCCGTTC